>JAUNDJ010000133.1 GCA_030526175.1 Bacillota bacterium | reverse complement strand
AAATGTCTTCCAGAAGCTCCCTGTTCTTAACGAAGTGTAAGAGGGAGTAGTTCACCCGCGAAATCGGATGAATTGATTATTGTTTTTTCATATACTGGATCTTATTTTGAAACAAATAATTTTAGAGGAAAAAAGAATCAATTGAAACAGCCAAAAATTTGGCTAATTATAGGCGAAAGAAATGATTACCCCGAATACATTGATCGAATTATTTACTTTGAATCCGATCACAATCAGGGAAGTCATCCATATCAACTTCAATTCGTGGAAAGTATAATCGCACAAGAATACGCAAAGGGACTTAATTAATGGAGTCTCTTTTTTATAGTTTTTTTCTATGAAATTATAGTTAATATATATAATATATTGTCTTGTTAAGTATTTATTCGTATCTTTATGGTATGATGGTGGGGATAGAAATGAGGTTTTTATGATATATCAAAATTGGATACTTGCCATTATTGTGTTAGTGTGTGCGACACTAGCGTACGTTCTTCAAAACAAATACGATTGGGCTCGTAAAATATCAGGCTGTATGATTGCACTAATTCTGGGAATGATATTGTCAAATACGAATTTAGTTGTTAGTGATGCACCAGTGTATGATTTTGTGTGGGATTATGTATTACCATTTTCGTTACCATTTTTATTATGGAATGCGAATATTAAGCACATCTTTAAAGATAGTAAACGATTATTAGGAATATATTTGATTAGTTCATTAGGAACATTATTAGGGGTTGTACTAGCCATAGAATTTATGAAAAATATGCTTCCAAATATTGGACATATTGGAGCTATGATGTGTGGTACATATATTGGAGGAAGTGTAAATTTAGTTGCGATCGCAAGCTTATTCAATGTGGATCAAAGTGTATTATCCGCTAGTATTGTAGCCGACAATTTCTTAATGGTTCTATATTTTCTAGTTCTTGTTGGGTTACCAAATATGCCTTTTATAAAAAAACATTTTAAACAAAGAAAACACAAACGTTTAGATTCGGATATTAAAGAAAATAAAGTATCAATGAAATCGATTCTTTTAGGAAGCGTATTATCATTGGCTATCGTATGGATTTCTAAAAGTGTTTCATCTTTATTTGGGCAAATTACTGCAACAAATATCTTTTTAGAATTATTGATTACATTATTAAAAAGTCAATATATTTGGATTACAACATGTAGTGTATTCTGTGCAACATTCTTTTCTAGAAAAATGCAAGCGGTACAATCGTCAAAAATTGTTGGGGAATATTTGATGCACGTCTTCTTTGTGGTAATTGGAATTCCAGCTTCATTAATCATGATTTTAACGAATATGCCGCTTTTATTCTTATTCAATTTTATCATTGTTTTTGTTAATTTGATGGTAACTCTTATTGGTGGGAAATTATTCAATTATTCTGTGGAAAGTATTTGCGTAGCAAGCAATGCGAATATTGGAGGGCCTACTACTGCAGCTGCCTATGCGACAAGTCAGGGATGGGATGGACTAGTGGTTCCAGCTGTACTAGTCGGAACTCTAGGATATGTGATTGGAAATTATGCAGGTATATTAATAGGTACATTCTTATAGGTAGTCTATGAAATATATAATTCGAAATATTAAAAAAGGAGAAGCAAATTTAGCGGAAAACGTTGAACTTGCGTGTTTTCCTCCAAATGAAGCATGTATATTATCTATTATGGAACAGCGTGTAGAAAAAGCGAGTGACTTGTTTTTGGTTGCAGTGGATAAGGATACGAATCAAATGATTGGAATATTGGATGCGATATCGACGGATGAAGAACATTTGAGAGATGAATTTTTTACAAACATTAAAACTCATAATCCATTGGGGAAACATTGTATGATTCTAGGCTTAGCTGTTCGACCAGAATATCAAGGACAAGGGATTGCCAAAAGACTTATGGAAGCTTTTAAAAAGCTTGTAGAAGACAGAGAAACGATTGTATTAACGTGTTTGGAAGAAAAAGTAAACTTATATAAAAAATTAGGCTTTGAAGATCTAGGACAATCTTCCTCTTCCTGGGGTGGAGAAGTTTGGCATGAGATGAAATACACATTAAAAGGTCCCAACGATTAATATTCTTAATTGTTGAGACCTTTTATAGAATGAATCTATTCATGATTACTCCTTTTTTTTATATATATCAAATACCTCTTTTTTTTATTTAGGATTATCTAAAGCAGGTATATTTTTCTAAAGATAATCAAGATCTGTGTCTGGCATTGCGATACCTTCCTTTCTTTTTTTGATTTTGTATGTGTATTTAGAAGATCCTTTACTTTGGCTTCTTTGTACTTTTATTATAGCCAGTTTTTTTTCGTCGTAAATAGAAGTGGAAAACTTGGTTTTCTTTTTGGATTTTTTAGAAAAAAAGACCACCCCGAAGGGCAGTCTTATATGGGACAAAAGTCAAATTAGTTGTTGATTAATTTATCTTCTTCGTTGTTCCAGCTATATAATTTACGGATTTCTTCTCCAACTTTTTCTGCTGGGTGTTCAGCAGCTAATTTACGCATAGCTTTGAAGTGAACTTGACGACCAGCATTTGACATATCTAATAAGAATTCTTTTGCGAAAGTTCCATCTTGGATATCAGTAAGAACTTGTTTCATAGCTTTCTTAGTATCTTCAGTTACAATTTTTGGTCCAGTGATGTAGTCACCATATTCAGCTGTGTTAGAAATTGAATAACGCATTCCAGCGAATCCTGATTGGTAAATTAAGTCAACGATTAATTTCATTTCGTGAACACATTCGAAGTAAGCGTTACGTGGATCGTATCCAGCTTCTACTAATGTTTCGAAACCAGCTTGCATTAATGCACATACACCACCACATAATACAGCTTGTTCACCGAATAAGTCAGTTTCAGTTTCTGTACGGAATGTAGTTTCTAATACACCAGCACGAGCTCCACCGATTCCTGCAGCATAAGCTAATGCCATGTCTAATGCTTTACCAGTAGCATCTTGTTCAACAGCTACTAAGCAAGGAGTTCCTTTACCAGCTTGGTATTCTGAACGTACTGTGTGTCCAGGAGCTTTAGGAGCGATCATTGTAACGTCAACATTCTTTGGTGGAACGATACATCCGAAGTGTACGTTGAAACCGTGAGCGAACATTAACATGTTTCCTTCTTCAAGGTTTGGTTCGATATCGTTTTTATACATATCTGCTTGTTTTTCATCGTTGATTAAGATCATGATGATGTCTGCTTTTTTAGCAGCTTCTGCTGTAGTAAATACTTCGAATCCTTGTTTTTCAGCTTTGGCCCATGATTTAGATCCTTCGTATAAACCGATGATTACGTTACATCCAGATTCTTTTAAGTTTAACGCGTGAGCGTGTCCTTGTGATCCGTAACCGATAATTGCGATTGTTTTCCCGTCTAATAAACCAAGGTTACAATCTTGTTCATAAAAAATTCTTGCGTCTGCCATATTATTTCCTCCCTATATAAGATGTAAGTTGTTAGACAACATACTTTTGTGTTGTAAGACAATTATAGACCATAAAGAAGAATTGTCAACACTTTTTTACATTTCCAAAGAAATTTGTTCAATCAGAATGGCATGATGAAGATGGATGACCATCGTACTTTTGAGTGCAAGAGCATCTCTTTTTTTCAAAAAGTCCATAATCATAAAATGATCTTTGTATGCGACATCCGCAATCATATCCAAATTTGTCTGGATATCCAGTGTTTTTTCAATCGTTTCATTTAGAATCGGCATAAAATGATATAAAAACTCATTATGACTGGCTTTTATGATTGCACCATGAAAAGCAGCTTCTGAGGCAATGCGATCTGGCCCACCCGGGTTGATTAGAATTTGTTTCTGACATTCTTCTCCTAAGCGAAGAATTTCTTCAATCTCTTCATCTGTTGCTCTTTTGCACGCTAATGCAGCGGCTTCCGGTTCAAAAATCATACGTACTTCATATAGATCTTTTAAAGTCACTTTTAATTCGGTACTAGGAGCCATATTAACTGCACTATAGGCTGGTTTATTGAGTTGATTAGCGACAAAGGTACCAGATCCTCGACGAACTTCTAATACGCCTTCGGAAACTAGTGAGCGAATGGCTTCTCGTAAGGTAGCTCTAGAAATCCCTAATTGTGTAGAAAGGACATTCTCATTAGGAAGTTTTTCTCCCATTTTGTACTCTTTTTTTTCTAAAATTAGATTACGTAGTGTATCCGCAGTCAATTCGGATAAACTCTTTTTTTCTTGCATAAAATCACCTATTGCTTAATATACTCTCTTTTAGTGGGTTAGAAAAGGAAAAAATGGTACAATACAGTTATGAAAGAGGAATATTCAATGGAGTGGACTAAATTAAAAGAACAATATGTAGAAGTATTAAAAAAAGAATTAGAAGAAACAGAACCAACAATAAAAGCTTATCAATACTTAATCGACCAAGGATACGATTCGGAACAGGCTATTGATACTCTTGCGGTATATTATCATATGATGACGATGAATCTATTGGAGAAAAAGAAAGAATACGAAGAAAGCGAATGGGATACAATTTTAAAACCAATTTATCAAAAGAGAGATGGTAAAAAAATTAACAAAGGACAAATGAGTTCCTTATTACGCCGTATCGAAAAGGAAATTGGGAAAATCGAGCAGGGTAATGAAGAAGAGTACTTAGATGGATTGATGTTTTATGAAAGCCAGGCTTTAAACTTTTCACAATATTATGGATTACATACCAATGAATTGGCATATGTATTAAAAGCTTGGACAATTAAACTTTATGCAGACTACAAAAATGAGAATTATGATTTATTAAAATGTATGGATGCTGAGTTGAATGAAATGGCCTATTTGTTAGAGAAAGATGGAAATCCATATTCAAATGGAGCTTTAGCAGAAACAATGATGAAAGAAGATTCAGAATTAGATTTAAACGACCCAGAAGTGAAAAAGATGTTTTTTAGTTCTGCCATTCAATGTTTACAACGTATTATCATGAGTATTGATTTTTGGAATAAACAACTAGGATACGACGGGTATATTAAATATTTGAAAAATGTATTTTTAAAAGAAGAAAAGTAAAAGAGGCTGTAACAGTTGAATAACAGTCAAAAATAAAAATAACAAAATAAAAA
>JAUNDJ010000015.1 GCA_030526175.1 Bacillota bacterium | reverse complement strand
TGTTTGATAGTCAGATACATGGTCTTCTCCTTTCTAGAATATACATACATATATATATACGATTTTAAATTAAGAATCTCACACATACTGACATTATTTATGGCATTAATTTAAAAAAACTACGCATGCATCTCCAGCTTATAGAAGCTGGAGTATTCTGCTGGTCTTAAATAAAAAGCGCTAGCTATTTCATTCATTTGAATAACTAACGCTGTTTTAATTTAACCTTTGATCATGTGTTTCACTTTTCTTAAAGTGTTATATAGGGCATTGATTGCTGGATGGAAGACATAGTCAAATTCTCCTAACAATTCATTGACTTCACCATTCCATTCTTTTTTGAATAAGTATACTCCATAGTCATTGGCATCTTTTTCAAAAATTCCTGAAATACCATATAAGTTATAACGGTCTTGTCCTTTGGCAATTCCTTCTTTCATCATTTTCCAGTGCATCGCAAATGGTGAAGCAAACTGCATATATTCATCGTAAACACCACTCATTAAACAAATGGTTTCTCTTCCGTATGTGAAGAAGACACCGCTGGAAAGAACGATGACATCGCCTTTTTCTTGGCGAAGAGCTTCGATATTCGCAATTTTTTTGTGAAGCTGATTGATTTGGTTTTGTGCTTCGTTCAACTTGTTGCGCATTTTCTTAGAGTTTTGTGTTTCTAAACGAGCTAACGCATCTTTTTCAATTTTTTCTTGTGCTTGAAGCTCTTTGTTTAAGATTTCTAAGTAATCTACTAAATTTTCTTCACAATATAAGAATTTGATGTTGTCATTTTTTGAATACACATCGTACATCATTGTATAGTACGATTCATCTCTTCCTTCAAATTCACGTCGTTCTTCGGTGTGTTTCATAACGTCCATGAATAAGTGTAAATCTTCACGTTGAAGTTCTCGTACTGTGACATTGAATCTTTCTGTATTCTTAATACTTCTTTGACAGTTTCTTTCAAATGTTTTAAATAATTCATCAGCGGATAATCCTTTATAAGGAATTGTATACATCCATCTTGGTTCTACACCCAAATCGATTCCGCGTGTAAAACCATTGTGTTTGTATCCTAATTTTGTCAAGTGATCCACAACCGATTGATTGTTAAATCCTCCTTCAACAGGATTTCCGTCTAAATCTCTTTGACAATATTCTAAATATGGGTCGATTCTTAATTTTAAACATTTCTTTTCTTTTAAGAACTTCACGACATTATTGTGGAAGAAATCGAATAATTCAAAATTATTGAAATCGATTAAATATCCACGTAAAGCTTGGGCATATTTATATCCCATAAATAGTGGAATTGTGGAAATCATGGATCCCGCAATGATTTGGTCGTTTTCTTTTACTCCCACATAATAAATATCAAAACCACGAATTCTTCGTGTTTCAGCCATTTCTCTTGTTTGCCACATATTTCGTAAAGGATGTGTATCGGCAAACGCTACAAATTCTTCTTCTTTTAGTTGTAAAAATTCCATTTGGATTCCCCCTATTCTAAAAGCCATATCATTATATCATGAGAAACAAAATGAGCAATCGAAAACATGATAAATATCACTAGAATTCTATACGATTCTATGTCATGATAAGGGTAGACAACGCTTACAAAGCATTAGGAGGAAGTATATGAATAAGAAGTATCAATATGGTACAGAAGAGAATAAGAAATTCCTTGAAGAAGTGGGAGAAGGTATTCTTAAATTCGGGCACAAATTCCCATCTCCAAAAGGAGGATCTTACTATTTAGGTGACGATGGTACACCATGGACGGAAAGAAATCGTGAAACATGGATTACTTCACGTATGGCCCACGTTTATTCTATTGGAACATTTTTAGGACATGAAGGAAGTGAAGAATTGGCAGATGCTGCATTAAAAGGTCTTCGTACAGAACTTCACGATGATGAAAATGGTGGATGGTATGCTGGATTAACGGCGGATGGAGAAATCTTACCTACAAAACAATGTTATGCACATGCTTTTGTGATTTTGGCAGCTTCAAGTGGTGTATTAGCTGGAAGAGAAGGTGCTAAAGAATTATTAGAAGAAGCTTTGGCAACGTACGATCTACGTTTCTGGAACGAAGAAGAAGGATTATCTTGTGATACTTGGAATACAGAATTTACGGAACTAGATTCTTATCGTGGATTGAATGCGAATATGCACACTGTAGAAGCATTTTTAGCCGCAAGCGATGTGACTAAAGATGAAAAATATCGCGTTCGTGCAGGAAGAATCATTAATCAAGTATTGGTTTGGGCAAAAAACAACAATTGGCGTATTCCGGAACATTACAGCAGCGATTGGGTAGCCGATCTAGAATGCAACGCGGATAAACCAGATGATCCATTTAAACCATATGGTGCAACTCCAGGACATGGTATTGAATGGTCACGTTTAATTTGCCAATGGGCAACTTCAACATATGGAGAAAAAGAAGAGGCAAAACCTTATATTGAAGCGGCTGAAAACTTATATAATCAAGCTATTGCGGATGCATGGAATAGCGATGGTGCACCAGGAATTTGTTACACAACAGACTGGAATGGAAAACCTGTTGTACACGATCGTATGCACTGGACACTTGCCGAAGCGATTAACACTTCTTCTGTATTACTTCGCTTAACAGAAAAAGAAAAATACGCAAACGATTATTACGACTTTATGAAATACTTGGATGAAAAAGTATTAGATCATACATATGGAAACTGGTACCACCAAATGGATCGTGAAAACAATGTCATTGGAACTGTATGGCCAGGAAAATCCGATTTATATCATGCTTTCCAAGCAACTAAGATTCCTTATTATGATGCTGCTGTATCGATTGCCCCAGCAATTAAAGAAGCTGTAAAAGGATAATGTATTAGAGCTGATTTTGAAAATCAGCTTTTTTTTCTGTTAGAACTTTGTTTTTTTTTTCATTTTTTATTGTTATAATATAAATTAACACGAATTGTGAAAGTTGAAATTGAAAAGGAGAACGATATATGTCAAGTAAGAGTGGTAAGAAGTCAAAAATCATCAGTATTATTCTTTTTGTTACGATAACATTACTGTTATTTTTGGGTTTATTATTAATCACAACCGCGAATTGGTATAAAACGTACTATGCAAATGTTTCTTTTGCTCAATTGTTAAGTGTTGCCTTATCTCCATTAGAAGGAAGCGATACAGGATTTATGAATGGTTTTTTTAGCCAATGTTTACCTCTTCCTCTAATTGTTACAGTAATATGGATTTTATTCTATGCTTTCCGCAAGAAATATGAGAAATTCTTTAGAATTAATGGGAAAGTATTATTTTCTTCTTTCATTGTTTCGCTTTGTGTGTTTGCGTATGGTGGATATCAATTGGTTACGAATATGAAAATCACTTCTTATTTAGAAAGCCAATCGAAGTCTTCGGATATTTATGAAAACTATTATGTGGATGCAAAAAAGGTGAATATTCAATTTCCAGAAAAGAAAAGAAATTTGATTTATATCTTTTTAGAATCAATGGAAGTGACATATGAAGGAAAAGAAACAGGAGGAATGACGGAGATTGACTACATTCCTGAACTAACAAAACTTCAAGAAGAAAATCTAACATTTAATGGTGGAGATCCAAATTACAATGGATATCGTGTTTCAAGCTTAGCATCTTGGACGGTTGGTGGTATTATCGGACAAACTTGTGGAACGCCATTAAACTTGGATTGGGATGTAAAGAACAATGTGACAGAAGGAGAATTTCTTCCGAATGCGACATCTGTTGGGGATATATTAAAAGCTGGTGGATATACAAATGAATTTATGTGTGGTTCAAACATTGCTTTTGGTGGTCGTGAAAATTATTTGAAACAACATGGTGACTACGATTTCTTTGATTTAGGATATGCGAAGGAAAATGGATATGTAAGTCCTGATTATGGTGTATGGTGGGGATTTGAAGACAAAAAGTTATTTTCTTTTGCGAAATCCGAATTAGATAGATTGTCGAAAGAAGACGAACCTTTTAACTTGACATTATTAACTTGCGATACACATTTCCCAGATGGATACACATGCTTAGATTGCCAATATAATTATGACCAGCCATATTCAAATGTTATGGGTTGTTCATCAAAAAAAGTTGGTGAATTTGTAGATTGGGCTAAAGAACAAGACTGGTATGAAAATACAACGATTGTGATTTCCGGCGATCATACAACGATGGATCGATATTGGTTTGTGGACAAAGACTATCCAGAATATACACGAAAAGCGTATTACACAATTATCAATCCAGGAGCAACACCTGTTCGTAACGATGCTAGGGATATTTGTTCTTATGATCTATATCCAACGACTTTGGCTAGTTTAGGTATTACTTTTGATTCCGACCGTTTAGGTTTTGGAACAAATCTATTTTCTGAAGCAGATACTTTGATTGAAGAATTGGGATTTGATTCGTTTGAAGCGCAAATTAATCAAAGCTCAGATTATTATACAAATTATTTATTTAGTGGTCGTGACATTGCCGAAGAATTAAAAGATACGGAAAAAGCAGCTTGGGATACTTTTGGAACTGGTGGGGAAACGTACACAGATCTTCCTCAATATTTTGAAGGAGAATACAATTTCCAAACAGGAGTAATCACATATCCTAATAAAAAACCAAGTACCGGAGGCGAAACTGGTGGAGAAACCGGTGGTGGAGGAACGACTGGTGGCGAAACTGGTGGAGGAGAAGTTATTCCCCCAACCCCAACGCCAACTCCAACCCCAGATACAGAATAGAGAATGTATGGTGCACAATTGATATGAATTGTGCATCTTTTTTTAGTTTTGTGAATGGAAAATACGTTTCACTAAATCATTTGAATATATCTACTTTTTCTCTTAAAATATGTTTAGAAATAGGTGATTTATTATGTCAGAAAATTTAACGAGTGCCTTTATTAAACCAATCATACAAGCTTGGCTTCAATCGTTGGATTGTACACATGATTCTTCCGATCATAACCGTATGTTTATTAAGTCTGTGGATGAGGAACATCAAGACGAAAATGGAAATTGCAGAGCTCGATTTGGGATTATACAATTTTATGATCGAGAATTTAAAAGGAAACAACAAGGGCGTTTTTATGGGGATATCATGGAACTTTCTATTTATGAAGTGGATATTAATATATATGGGGAAAAAACATCGTTGACCGGTTACTTACAAAAGATAGGAGCGCAACCTCTTTTTTATTTACATTTTGAAATGCACGATTTTGAGTTTGTACTAAGTCAATTGTCTTCTTTTTTTCGCTTTTATTATCAAACCGAGGAAGAGGAAGTGACAATTAAGGTATTTCCTGAAAAAATAGAAAATATTTTGATATGTTGTACAGCGGGGCTAACATCTGGTTATTACGCTTCTTTGCTTCAAAGTAAAATGGATGAAGACATGCCTAATAATAAGATTCAAGTTTGTGGAGCCAATGTATCTTTTTTGCCATCCATGATTGATGAATATGATATTGTACTTTTGGCACCACAGATTTACTATATGGAAAAAGAACTAAAAAAAATATGGGGATAAGATTCAATTGATCGATCGAGTTGATTTTGCGACACTTAATTTTAATTCGATTTTAGACAGATTGTATACTTCTTTAAAAGAGGAATAAACTATGATTTATGTGATGAGTGTTATCCATGGTTGTTATCAAGAGTACAAGGCTATGTTGAAAAAGATTAATTTTTCAAGCAGTGATGTATTATTCATTCTTGGTGATGTCATTGACCGTGGGCCTAAAGGTTTTCATATACTTTTGGATATGATGCGAAGAAGAAATGTTATCCCTTTAATGGGAAATCATGAATATGTTGCTTTAAGTACACTAGCCGAAGGTGTGGATTTAGATAGCGATCCTAAGAATCATAATAATTCGATTGAGTTTCGTTGCTGGTATGCGGATGGTGGAAAATCTACGATAGAAAAATTTAGAAATCTAGAACCTGTGCATCGTCGCTGGATTATAGAATATATGAAAAAATTCCAGTTTTATAAGAAAATTACCGTAAATGGACGTAAGTTTTTCTTAGTACACGCAGGTATTAGTGACTTTGAGCCAAATAAACCATTAGAAGAGTATCAAAAAGAGAATTTTTTATACGAACGTATGCATTATGATGAACAAAGCTATTTTGAGGATACTACGATTATTTCGGGGCATACTCCCACATTTTTGATTGATGACAATAGTGCCGGTAAAATATACCATCATAAGAATCACATTGTCATAGATTGTGGCATTGCTTATGGTGGAAGTCTAGCTTGCCTTTGTTTAAATACAATGGAAGAATTCTATGTGTATAAAATCGATCAGACAACGGTGTATTCTGGTCGAGAATAATGAAAAAACGAGAAGAAGTGATGGCTTCTTCTCTTATTTTTTGAGTAAACTAGCGGCTTCTTCATCAAGAATGACGGTTACATTCGGGTGTTCTTGAAGATAGGAAGCAGGACAATCAGGATTTGGTTCATTTTCAATCATTTGTTGGATAGCTTCGGCTTTATTTTTTCCACTGGCTAACAACAGAATCTTTTTTGCTTGTAAGATTGTACCAATTCCCATTGTGATCGCAAAACGAGGAACTTTTTCTAAATCATTATGAAAGAATCGTTTTATTCCTTCTCGAGAAGATGGAGCTAAAGTAACGATATGTGTCGGTTCATCTTTTTGTGTTCCGGGTTCTGCATATCCAATATGAGCATTCCTTCCAATTCCTAATACTTGAAGATCAATTGGATATTCTTGTAAGAGCTTTTCATATTTTATACATTCTAAATAATCAATCCCATATGGATAATGAATATGGTTTTCCGGGACGTTTAGAAATGATAATAAGTTCATTTTCATATAGGAATAATGGGATCCCGGATGATTTTTGGCAATAGGGACAAATTCATCAATATTGAAAAATTGAACATTTTGATACGATGTATGATTTGTATAGTAATCTGAAACCATTTCTTTATATAAACCCAATGGTGTTAATCCATAGGGCAGACAAAGATTGGTTTTTGGATTTTCTGTAATTTCTTTTTTTACAATTTCAAATGCCTTTTTTGACATTTCCTCGTAATCTTTACATTTTATTATTTTCATATTATTAAACCTTTCTGTAAAATGTACTATTATTAGGTAAAAAACTAAAAGAATTGTTTATCTAATACTATTAAATCAAAAGTAATAGTCCGTGCGCAATGAGAACAAAACTTTCTTGTTTCTTATTCACAAAGAAAAACATTTTTGAAGACGATTTTGTGAATGCTCTGTATATACTTGAGCTTTTTTTTATTTTCGAATATACTCTTTCTATATATAACGGAGATAGAGAAATGGAATATTGGGATATTTACGACAAAAACAAACAAAAAACTGGAAGAGTAATGAAAAGAAACGACTGGTGTTTAAAAGACGATGAATATCATTTGTCTGTATTGGGTGTTATCCAAAGACCAGATGGTAAATTTTTAATTACGCAACGTGTTATGAGTAAACACTGGGCACCTGGTTGGTGGGAAGTTGCTGGTGGCGCTTGTATGGCTGGTGAAGAATCGAAAGAAGCGGTTATTCGTGAAGTAAAAGAAGAAACGGGTTTAGATGTAACAAATGCAGAAGGTGGATTTGTGTTTAGTTATCATAGAGAAAACCCGGGTGAAGGCGATAACTATTTTGTGGATATCTATAAATTTATTTTGGATTTTGATGAAAAAGATGTAAAAATTCGTGAAGATGAAGCGTTAGCTTTCAAAATCGCAACGGTTGAAGAAATTCAAGCTTTTGCCAAAGAAGGAATTTTCTTACACTACGATAGTATTAAACAAGTTTTTGAATAAGGAGAATAATATGAATCTAAAAGGAAGAGATTTTTTAACATTAAAAGATTTTACGCCAGATGAAATTAATTATTTAATCGATTTGGCAGCGGAATTAAAAGATAAGAAGAAAAAAGGAATTCCACACGACATGTTCCGTGGAAAGAATATTGCCTTAATTTTTGAAAAAACAAGCACTCGTACACGTTGTGCTTTTGAAGTGGCTGCAAGTGATTTAGGAATGGGATCTACTTATTTAGATCCAACAGGTTCACAAATTGGTAAAAAAGAAAGCATTGCCGATACAGCTCGAGTATTAGCGGGAATGTTTGAAGGAATTGAATATCGTGGTTTTGGTCAAGAAATTGTAGAAGAATTGGCTAAATATTCAAAAGTTCCAGTATGGAATGGTTTGACAAACGAATACCATCCTACACAAATGCTAGCGGACATGTTGACTATTAAAGAACAATTTGGAGAATTAAAAGGGAAAAAATTAGTATATATGGGAGATGCTCGTTACAATATGGGTAACTCTTTAATGATCGTTTGTGCGAAATTAGGTTTAGATTTTGTAGCTTGTACGACAAAAGAATATTTCCCAAATGAAGCATTAGTAAACGAATGTCAAGAATATGCCAAAGCGAGTGGTGCAACAATCACATTGGAAGAAAATCCACAAGTGGCATGTAAAGATGCAGATGTAATCTATACAGATGTTTGGGTTTCTATGGGAGAACCAGATGAAGTATGGGAAAAACGTATTAAAGAATTAAGTCCTTATAAAGTGACAAAAGAATTAATGAGCTTGGCAAAACCTTCGGCTATTTTCTTACACTGTTTACCTGCTTTCCACGATTTGAAGACAAAAATTGGTGCGGAAATGGCAGAGCGTTTTGGAATCCAAGATATGGAAGTAACAGACGAAGTCTTTGAAAGTGAACAATCAAAAGTGTTTGAAGAAGCTGAAAATAGAATGCATACTATTAAGGCAGTTATTGTAGCTACTTTAGGAGAATAACCACAATTTCACACGATTTAGACATTCTTTAGTAGAAATAATAGGGTACAATTATTTAAGAAAAAAGTCGACATTTGTCGGCTTTCTTTGTAGGAGGGAAATTATGTTTTTTATGGATTATACATACATCTTAGTTATTATAGGTGTTATTCTTTGTTCCTTAGCAAGTATGTTTATGAATTCTACGTTCGCAAAGTATTCTCAGGTTCGAAACTATGCAAATATGACAGGAGCACAAGTTGCCGAACGTATACTTCACTGTTCTGGGGTATACGATGTACGTATTGAGCGCGTTTCGGGAAATTTGACAGATCATTATGATCCTCGTTCGAAAGTATTACGATTGTCAGATTCAACATACAATTCGACTTCTATTGCAGCCATGGGTGTGGCAGCACATGAATGTGGGCACGTTATGCAACATGCGTTTGGATACAAACCTTTAGAACTTCGTGCTAGTTTAGTGCCAATTGCCAATATTGGTTCTTCTATTTCATGGCCTTTAATATTAATCGGGTTGTTCATTCGTTCTAATTCTTCATCCTTCTTTATTAATGCAGGAATTTTATGTTTTTGTGCGGTTGTATTATTCCAATTGGTGACATTGCCTGTGGAATTTAATGCTTCCAATCGTGCCATCAAAATGTTGGAAGAATATGGAATGGTCAATACACAAGAGGTTGGCGATGCTCGTGCGGTTCTTTCCGCGGCAGCTCTTACTTATGTAGCCGGTGCTTTATCTGCTATCTTACAACTTCTTCGTTTGATTTTGATTGCCCAAAACAATAATCGTAGACGATAGAAAAAAGCGAGTATATTATTTGCTCGCTTTTTCTTTTGTCGTAATCATTTCAGCTTTGTTGTAGACAACATAGTATGGCTTTTGGGACATAGCCATGTTTTCTGTTTCTTGGAAATCTATGGTTCCTTTTCCTAATTCGACGCATAGTTTATGCATATCTTTGACAAGCTTCAAATCTAATGGATTATAAGAACTTACTTTGGATTGGAATTCTTGTTTATCGTGACCACCAAAGAATTTCCATGTTTCATCGACTTGGAAGGCTTTGAATACTTTTAGAATGTTCCATAATGCTTTTTTATAATTTGTGATATTTGAACTTTCGTCCAGTTGCATCCAGCATCCACATCCAGAACCAATGGCATCTCCAGTATAAATATGTTTGTCGGATGGATCGATAAAGATAACCGAACCTGGAGTATGCCCTTCTAATGGAAATACATAAATATCTCTTTGTCCTAAATGGAAGACTTGTGGCATTTCTTGGATTTCTTCAATGTCTTTAAAGTTCAATCCTTTGGTTGAAAAATGTCCTCGATCTGGCATTTGTGTATGAGCCCAATATACCGCTTGATCTTTTTGATTCATAAAGACATTTTCAAACGAACCCGATTGTCCAATGTGGTCGATATGTCCATGACTTAGAGCAAGAAGAATGGGTTTATCAGTAAAATTTAAACAATATTCATAAAGGTTTTCCTTACTCATTCCCGAATCGATACAAAGAACTTGGTCGGCTCCTTCGATTAGAAAAATTGACTCATCGTACTCATCGATGATTTTTAAAGTATATTCGTTGATTAATTCGAAAGTATACATAGAATAACGCTCCTTTTGATGTTTAAATATTAGCACATTTTAAAGAGTATATTAAGTTGTTTTCAAGGATTTACTCATTCACTAAACTAGCGAAATATGATATATTTAAAGTACATTTATAGATACTTAAAAAGGTCTTAGGAGGACGTATTATGATCAAGAGAATTGGGATCTTGACTTCGGGAGGAGACTCTCCGGGAATGAATGCTGCGATTCGTGCGGTTACCCGTGTTGGTTTGAATGCTGGGTTGGAAGTGTTTGGGATTTATAATGGATACAAAGGTATGGTAGAAGGATATATCGAACCTTTAACACACGCTTCCGTAAGTGGAATTGTAAGTAATGGAGGAACGATGTTAGGTTCTGCCCGCTTACCAGAATTCAAAGACGAAGAAGTTCGTAGAAAAGCCGTTCATCAACTTCAAAAACGTGGTATTGAAGCAGTTGTCGTTGTTGGTGGAGACGGTTCTTATCGTGGAGCTCTTGCACTAACGGAAATGGGAATTAACTGTATTGGTCTACCAGGTACAATTGATAATGACATTACTTGTACAGAATTTACAATTGGTTTCCAAACAGCTTTAGAAACAATCGTGGATGCCATTGACAAATTAAAAGATACTTCTGGTTCTCACCACCGTTGTTCGATTGTTGAAGTAATGGGAAATCGTTGTGGGGATTTAGCTTTATGGGCTGGAATCGCTACGGGTGCGGATATTATTATCACAAAAGATACAGGATTTGACGAAGAAGATGTATTAGATCGCTTACGTGATATTGATTTAATCAAAAAGAAAAGACATGCGATCGTTATTGTAAGTGAAAAATTAACAGATGTAGACCAATTGGCTAAGAAAATAAGCTTGAATACTGGATTTGCGGGTCGTGCAACTGTATTGGGACACATTCAACGTGGTGGTTCAGCTACTCCGTTTGACCGTATGTTAGCTAGCCGTATGGGAGAAAAAGCGGTTGATTTATTGATGCAAGGTATTGGTGGACAATGTGTTGGTATTATTGAAAATAAAATTGTTGCCATTCCAATTGAAAAAGCCTTGGCAATGCCTGCAGAATCTCGTAAGCCATTGGAAAATCTATTCGAAAGATTGGTATAGAAAAAAAGGGATAGAGAAATCTATCCTTTCTTGTTGAAAGAGGAATATATATGAAAAAAATAGTGAGTTTAATAGTATTGTTTTTTTTATCTTTATCCACATGTGCGTGTGATAAAGATTCAAATGTAATTGGTGGTAGTGATGGTCCTACAGAAATTGTGATTGTGGATACGGATTCTAATGTGTATACCAAAGAAGATTTGGAATACTTACAAGATACAGATTATTTTTTAGAATCCGCCATTGAACATATATTTTTAGGACAAATCAATCGTAAAGGCGATGCCACAGGATATCATTACGATGGAATTGAAAACAGTCCGGGATCCATTGTGGAAGGAACAAAAACAAGTCCTGATGAAAACGAAGTTTATACAGGACAAGTTGTGGTTGATGGTGTACAAAAAACAGGGAATAAAGGATATTCTTCTTTTTATCCAGAGTCGCTTTCTCCACAAGAAGTCGTTTATGCGATTAATGAAGCTTATGAAGAAAAAGTACATGTCCGTTCCAATGTTTATAGAGGGGAAACTTCTTATGGATTTATAGTAGAAATGTATTTAACGGAAGATGATAAGATTATTTCGGCATTTCCGATTTATGAGGGATAAATTATGAATTTTACATTTAAAAAATTAGTATTTAAAAGCGGAAAAGAACAACTATTAATCGAATTTAGTCCAAAAAGTGATATTCTTTCTTCTTTTGTAGAAGGAGAAGTGCTTTCTTTTGGAAAAGAGATTTTATCTTTGGTTGAAGAAGCGATTCAAAAAGAATCAACAACTTCTTTTGCGGGAAATTCTTGTATCGCAAAAATTGATAAGGAATATGTTCGTATTGAAAGTCAAATGAATGAATCCTTTTGCATTTTGAAAACAGAAGAATTTACGCAAATTATTCATGCTTATTTGAAAGAATTGGGCATAAGCAATTCATTTGACAATATAGTTAGCCTAAACTAAAATAGGGTAGGCAAGGAGAGTGGATATATGGAAACTATAGGTGAATCATTAGAAGATTATTTAGAAGCGATTCTCGTGTTAGAAGGCGCATTGGAACATGTTCGAAGTGTGGATGTTGCAAGTTATCTTGGTTTTTCTAAACCTAGTGTTTCTCATGCCATGAAATTATTGAACCAAAAAGGCTTAATTAAATTAGATACGAGTAAAATCTTACAGCTAACGGATGCTGGTCGTAAAATTGCCAACGAAACGTATCAAAGACATTGTTTTTTTACGGAAATGTTGGTAAGCATTGGGGTTCCTAAGAATATTGCAGCGGAAGATGCTTGTCGATTAGAACATGTTTTAAGTGAAGAGTCGTTTAATGCGATAAAAAAATACTATTTGGACAAAGAAGCGCAGTAATGTGCTTTTTTTTTCGCAATTTAGTATAATGAGGAAGATGAATAGAAAGGATGATAGGATGCGTCCAGAAATATTAGCACCAGTCGGTTCTTTTGAAGCGTTAGAAGCCGCAATAGCAGCCGGATGTGATGCGATATACTTTGGTTTACCATCTTTTGGTGCTCGAGCTTTTGCCAAAAGATTTACTTTTGAAGAAACACAAGAAATTATCGATCGTTGTCATGTATTAGGGATTAAAGTACACGTGACGATGAATACAATATTATATGAAGATGAAATTGAAGAAGCTTACTTACAAGCCAAACGATTATATGAAATGGGTGTAGATGCTCTGATTATTCAAGATCTAGGACTAATTCACTTGATTCATCATCGTTTACCAGGATGCACGATTCATGCTTCAACACAATTGAGTACGAATAATATTCAAATTATTGAGCAATTAAAAAAACTTGGCGTATCTCGTGTTGTTTTGGCTAGAGAATGTACTTTGGAAGAAATCCGCGCTTGTAAAAAAGCTGGATTAGAAATTGAAACATTTGTTCATGGGGCTATATGCATATGTTATTCGGGACAATGTTATTTCTCATCCTTCCAATATAACCGTAGTGGAAACCGAGGATTGTGTGCACAACCTTGTCGTATGAAATATGAGTTGCTTGAAAATGGCAACGTTGTGGATACAAAAGGGGAATACTTACTTAGTCCTAAAGATCTGTCCTTGATTGATCGTGTAAAAGAATTGGAAGATGCAGGTGTAGATTCTTTAAAAATTGAGGGTCGTATGAAAAGTGCTTCGTATGTATATGAATCCGTATCTATGGTAAAAAAAGCTTTAGAAGGACAAAAAATATCTGCACAGGACCAAGAAAATTTACAAGTTTCTTTTAATCGAGGATATACATATGGTCACACTTTTGAAAAACGAGGAAATCAATTGATGAACACAAAATCTTGTAATCATCAGGGTATTCCGATTGGAAAAGTGGTTCGTGTTCGTGGGAAACAAGTGTATATCAAATTAACGAAAGATCTTCTTCAAGGAGATGGTATTCGTATTGAAGATAAGACAAAAGAAATTGGATTCTTTGTGAACTATTTATATGGCGAAAATGGAAAACTTGTGAATCGCGTGGATGCCGGACAAGTTTGTATTGTAGAGAGTCAAGGTGTCAAAATGGGAAGCGTTGTTCGTAAGACTTTGGACTCTAAGCTCGCAAAAGAAATCGAAGCTTTGACAAAACTTCCTAGAAAAGTCGATGTGAGAGTGAAATTATCTTGCCAAGGAGAAGGAACCCCTCTTGTTTGTGAAATGAGTGATGGAAAACATTCAATTGTGGTAATGAGTGAAGAATGCGCTTCGAAAGCTCTGAAACAAGAAACAAACGAAGCCGTTTTATCTAAACAAATGAATAAGACAAAGAATTCCTGGGTCAATATAACGAATATGGAGTGTGACCTTCCAAATGGAATTTATTTTTCCATCTCTTCGATGAATGCCTTGAGAAGAAGTGCGATAGAGGCTTTGGAAGAAAAAAGAAAAGAGAAATCTTTTGTAAAAGAAAGAGAATACGATTTCAAAATTGAAAAAACAGAAATTCCTCAAAATATTTTTGAGGTTCAATCTCCAAAACAAATCTTAGATGAACAAGGCATCTGGATTAGTGAATTTATTAAAGATTCAAAAGCAGATATTACAGGCTTAAAAGGAAAAGTTGTGTCTCATTTGGTAGAAGGAGAAATTGTGGATTCTTCTATGAATGTAACCAATTCGTACGCTCTAGCCTCGCTGATTGAACTAGGGTATAAACAAGTGGTTGTTTCTAGTGAATGTAGTATGGATCAGATTGTTTCTTTAGTAAAAGCTTTTGAACAACGATATGGTCAAAAAGCGCCTGTAACAGTACCGATTTATGGAAGAAGACGTTTTATGACAATGAATCATTGTCCAATAAATACGGCTTTAAAAGATGGTCAAAGAAAGAATTGTTCCTTGTGTCATACGAATCGTTATGAGTTAAAAGGGCTCGATGGACATCGTGTATTGTGTTTAGGAGATGCGAAATGTCACATGCGTTTGTTTGATGAAGAAATAGCGAATGATATTGAAAGCGTTTTCCATTATTTAGGAAATAATGTCACAAGTTTTAAATGTGTTTTTACAGATGAAACAAACGAAGAAATAAAGCGTATTGTGGCTTGTTTAAAAAAGGAATTTAGTTGAAAGAAACAAGAGTAAGTGATATTATTTTATTAGCTTTAAGGCTAAGAGGAGGATTATTTAATTATGCCTATTATTGTTGATGTATATGCACGTGAAGTAATCGATTCACGTGGTAACCCAACTGTAGAAGTTGAAGTTACAACTGAATCAGGTGCTTTCGGACGCGCTATGGTTCCAAGTGGAGCATCTACTGGTGTTCGTGAAGCTTTAGAATTACGTGACGGTGACAAATCTCGTTACTTAGGAAAAGGAACTACTAAAGCTGTAAATAATGTAAACACAATTATCGCTCCAGCAATCATCGGTATGGACGTACGTAGCCAAAACTTAATCGATGCTAAAATGTTAGAATTAGGTGGAGGAGATGTATTCAAAAAAGTATTAGGAGCAAACGCTACTTTAGGTGTTTCTATGGCTGTTGCTATTGCTGCTGCTGATTACTATGGAATGCCATTATACAACTACTTCGGTGGTTTCAACGGAAAAACTTTACCAGTTCCTATGTGTAACGTAATCAACGGTGGATCACACGCTGACTCTACAGTTGACTTCCAAGAATTCATGATTATGCCAGTTGGTGCTAAATCAGAAAAAGAAGCTGTTCGTATGGCTGCTGAAACTTTCCACGCTTTAAAATCAGTATTAAAAGCTAAAGGATACAACACTAACGTTGGTGACGAAGGTGGATTCGCTCCTTCATGTAAAGATGGAAACGAAGAACCATTACAATTATTAGTTGAAGCTATGGAAAAAGCTGGATACCAACCAGGTAAAGATATGAAAATCGCTATGGACGTTGCTTCATCTGAATTCTACAACGAAGAAACAGGTGTTTACGAATTAACTAAATCAGGAGAAGGAACTAAAACTTCTGATGAAATGATCGATATGTACGAAGCTTGGTTAGCTAAATACCCAATCATCTCTATCGAAGATGGATTAGCTGAAGGTGACTGGGACGGATGGAAACGTTTAACTGATCGTTTAGGTGACAAAGTTCAATTAGTTGGAGACGACTTATTCGTAACTAACCCTGGAATCCTTTACGAAGGAATCGAAAAAGGTATCGCTAACGCTATCTTAATCAAAGTTAACCAAATCGGTACTTTAACTGAAACATTCGACGCAATCGAAATGGCTAAAAAACACGGATACACTTGCATCGTTTCTCACCGTTCAGGAGAAACTGAAGATTCAACAATCTCTGATATCGCTGTTGGATTAAATGCAGGACAAATCAAAACTGGTTCATTATCACGTACTGACCGTATTGCTAAATACAACCGTTTAATGCGTATCGAAGACGAATTAAATCAACGTGGAGCTGCTTCAATCGCTCAATACTTAGGAGACAAAACTTTCTATAACTTAAAAGACGTTGAATTCGGAAAATAAGAATCAATAACTTAAGGACTTCGTAAGAAGTCCTTTTTTGGTTGAACAAGATTTTTAAAATAGGTATAATTTAGGTAATAAATACATACTTTAGAGGAGATAATATCATGCCTAATATTTTACTTACAAGAATTGATCAGCGTTTGATTCATGGACAAGTGGCTACGCTTTGGAATAGTTATGTTGGAGCGAATTTATTATTGGTGGCAAACGATGCCGTTGCGGCAGATACATTTAGACAAGGACTAATGAATATGGCGGCTCCAGACTCTGTACAAACTCGATATTTCAGTATTCAAAAAACGATTGATGTGATTCATAAAGCGAGTCCGAAACAATTGATTTTCATTATTTGTGAAAATCCAACGGATGTTGTAAAACTTGTGGAAGGTGGAGTTCCAATTGATAAAGTAAACATTGGAAATATGCACATGGCAGAAGGAAAAAGACAAGTTGCAACAAGTGTAGCGGTAGACGATAAAGATGTCGAAGCATTTGAAAGACTTCGTGAATTAGGTGTGAAATTATCAATTCAACGCGTGCCAAATATTCCAGAAGAAGATATAGATAGCATTTTTAAATAGTATAAGACACCTACGATGCTAGGTGTTTTTTTAGGGAGGATTTTATGAAAGTTGTAGATATGCATTGCGATTCTATTTTGAATCTTTTAGAACAAGAAGAACAAGGATACCCGATTTCTTTTGTGGAAAATGAGAACCATGTAGATTTGAATAAATTAAAAAAAGGGAATTATTTGCTGCAAAACTTCGCGTTATTCACGAATCAAAAGAAAAGAGAAATTCCAGAAGAAGAAACGATGAGATTAGTGGATATGTATTATCGTATGTTAGAAGAGCATGAAGACTTAATTGCTCCAGTATTGAAATATAATGATATTGAAAAAAATGAAAAAGAAGGAAAAATTTCAGCATTACTAACATTGGAAGATGGTGGAGTCGTTTTTGATAGCTTAGCTATGTTAAGAAATTATTATCGATTGGGAGTAAGAATGATTGCCTTAACATGGAATTATCCGAATGGTGTGGGTTATCCGAATCTTTCGATTCAAGATTTTGAAAATTATAAGGAAGCAAATTTCTTGCAACGCGTGGATACGATGAACGGATTAACGGATTTTGGGATTGAATACATTCAAGAAATGGAACGATTAGGAATGATTATTGATGTATCACATTTAAACGATGCTGGTTTCTATGATGTTTTAGATTTTACGACAAAACCATTTGTAGCTAGCCATTCCAATGCTCGAGCTATTTGTCCTGTTGCCAGAAATATGAGTGATGACATGATTATTGAATTGGCTAAACGTGGCGGAGTAATGGGAATTAACTTTTGTGGAGATTTCTTAGATATTCCGGATAAGGATCATTCTCCATCTCGTATTAAAGATATGGTAACCCATATTAAATACATTCGTGATTTAGCTGGCATTGATGTAATTGCGTTAGGAACTGATTTTGATGGAATCAATAGTGAATTGGAAATTGAGGATGCTTCTCAAATTCAAAAACTAGCCGTTGCCTTAGAAGAAGAAGGTTTCTCACAAGAAGAAATTGAGAAAATATTCTATAAAAATGTGCTTCGTGTATACAAGGAAGTATTAAAATAATCAGAATTAAAAAAAATTCTGATTTTTTTTATTTTTTTGCTTGCAATAAGTGTAAAGGCATGGTATATTTTAATGGCTCGATGAGTGTACTGCCGATCTGAAAGTTCTTGGAGAAGTACTCAAGTGGTTGAAGAGGTGCCCCTGCTAAGGGTATAGATCGGGAAACTGGTGCGAGAGTTCAAATCTCTCCTTCTCCGCCATTTTTTATAAATTATTGGTCCAGTGGTGTAGTGGTTAACATGCCTCCCTGTCACGGAGGAGATCGTGGGTTCGAGTCCCATCTGGACCGCCATTTTTTTTTGAAAATTGAATATATATAGTTTTGGTCCAGTGGTGTAGTGGTTAACATGCCTCCCTGTCACGGAGGAGATCGTGGGTTCGAGTCCCATCTGGACCGCCATTTTTTTTGTTTATTAAGTCAGTTCGTAAGAATTGGCTTTTTTTATTTTCTCGAAATCTAGAGATGTGAATTGTGGAAAATCTTTAATTAAAAAAGTCTGTGTTTATATATTTAAGTGTTAGGCGAGAGTTGATCGTAGGTTTACTGTATTGGGTTAATGAGGAATCGCACGAATCGATAATTACTCTTTAGATTTACTTATTAAAGGGGATCTGTTAGGAAAAGAAATTAGCTTTGATTTTTTCGAAGAATAATATTTGTATAATATTATGCAATATAGTTACATGAAATATTAATTCTATATTGTTATTTTGCTGGAGGAAAAAAACAGAGTTTTTCACTCTGTTAAAGATTAATGTTTTAGACATAAAAAAAACTTCGATTTCTCGAAGTTTAATTTTTAAGTGGGGCGGCTGACGCGATTCGAACGCGCGAATGACGGTGCCACAAACCGCTGAGTTAACCACTTCTCCACAACCGCCATATCTTTCAATCTATGTGGCTTTATCGATTGCCCATTTATAATACATCAACCCAATATATAATGCAAGTAAAAAAATAAAAAAATTTAAAAATTTTCAAATTAATTTTCGTATAAATATATATGAAATATAGAGAACAAAAAATTATGGAAATGAAAGAGGAAGAACGTCCTCGTGAAAAAGCGTTACGCTTTGGATTTGATGTATTAAGCGATGAAGAATTGTTGGCGATTATCTTACAAAACGGGAATCGTCACACTTTAGTGTTTGAAATGGCTAAAGAAGTTCTAGATCGTAGCGAAGGATTATCTAAACTCTTTGATTTGAGTGTGAATGAACTTATGCAAATTCCAGGGATAAAGGAGGCTAAAGCTTTAAATTTAATGGCAAGTGTGGAATTGTGCAAAAGAGTTTTAAGAAAAAGTGTGTATCAAACTGTAATTCAAAGTCCGGTCGATGTTTTTAATTGGTTTCAAATGGAAATTGGCTTTGATAAACAAGAACAGTTTGTCGTGATTTTTGTGGATAGTAAGTTGCGCATCATTACGCATAAGATATTGTTTAAAGGAACATTGACAGAGAGTAGTGTGCATCCTCGTAACATTTATAAAGAAGCTTTTTTAGCCAATGCTCATTCTATCCTTTGTGTACATAATCACCCTTCAGGCGATCCAACACCTTCACAAGCGGATATTAGTTTTACCCAACAGCTTTTTGAAATAGGTATGATGATGGGGATTGAATTGAGAGATCATATAATTGTCGGACGAAATAAGTGGTTTTCTTTTAAGCAACAAAAATATCTGGATTGAAACCAAAAAAAATAATCGGTATAATACTAAGTATTCGGGGGTGTAGTATGGATAAACTAAATAGACTTCAACGAATTCTTTTATTACTGATTTGTGTTGTATTAGGATTTGGAACCATTATGTTTGGGTTACGACAAAATTCTTTATCAAATCCAGGATATAGCGCTTGGACATATATAAAATATGGATTGTTTGAATATCCACTAACGTCTGCGAAAAATGTTTTTTTGGACATTTCCAATTTATGGCATGTTTACGCGGATAATGAATACTTGAATGAACAATTAGCAAAACAAAGAAGTTATAAAACCTTGTATGAAGAAGAAAGAAATAAAAATCAAGAATTAGAAAGTTTGATTGATATGCAAAATGGTTTGGATGAAGCGATTTCTATTCCGGCAACTGTATTGGAACGTTCTTCTAAATCTTGGAATCAAACATTAACCATCTCCGTAGGTAGTGCAAATGGTATTATTCCTAATATGTTAGTTGTAACAAGCGATGGGGCTGTTGGGTTGATTGAAGAAACACAAACTGCAACAAGTACAGTTCGTTTATTTACAACCGAAACTTTGACAAACGATATTGCTGTCAAAATGTCAATGGACGATGGAAGCAGTGTGGAAGGTGTTTTAGAATCTTATGATGCACAACGTAATGCTTACAAAATGTATTTATTAGACTCTACTGCAACAGTCGCTATTGGACAAAGTGTTGCTACTTCGGGAAAAGGTGGTAACTATCCAAGTGGTATCTTTGTCGGAACAGTAACGGATATCAAAATCAATGACGATGCGATTGTTTCAACGGTTTATGTAAAACCGGTTGATAATATTACTGGTTTTAGTTATTGTATTGTTCTTGGAAGTGGGGTAGTGGAATAATGAAACTTCCTTTGGCTAGTTTGGTCTTGCTTGTATTAGCTTTGTTTGATGAATTGTTCGCTCTTTGGGGCGTTATGGATTTTACATACCAAGGCTTTTGTTTTGTACCTTATTTAACGTTTTGTGGGCTTTATGCCATATTTTACAAATGGCATTGGAAAGATCAGCTATTTATTTCCGCTTTTGTGGGATTGATTTATGACTTTTGTTTCGGAGGCATGTTTCCAGTAAACTTTATCTTGTTCCCGCTTTTGATTGGAGCTATTAACGTGCTACGAATGTTTGTTCGTGTGGACCGAGTGTATCGTATCCTTTTAGGATGTCTTGCGATATTTTTACTCGATGCGATTCCAGTGTTGTTTTCGGTCTCCTTTAAATTATTATGCATTTCACTAAAAACATGGTTTTTCAACCAAGCCATATTAACTGTGATTGTAAATGGAGTACTTTTACTAGTAATTGATACATTTGTGATTGACTATGAAAATACACAATTAAGAAAAAGAGCATAGTATAGGAAATGAGTTTTCTCATTTCCTATTTTCTTTTTTGTGTTAGAATAGAACATACAGAAAATAGGTGAAGAATATGAATAAATTAATGATTTTAGATGGGAACTCTATGTTATTTAGAGCGTACTATGCAACATTATATACACATCGAATGTCAACGAGCGAAGGACTTCCAACAAGCGCTGTATACGGTTTTGTACTCATGTTAAATAAAGCGATTGAAGTTGTAAAACCAGACGCAATTTTGGTAGCCTGGGACGCGGATAAGAAGACCTTCCGTCACGAAAAATACGAATCTTATAAAGGAACAAGAAAACCTTTGGACGAAGACTTAAAACTTCAATTTCCAATCATACGAGAATTTTTAGATGCAGCCGGAATTATGCGATATGAGATTTCGGGTTATGAAGCCGATGACATTATCGGTAGTATGGCTAAATCGCATCCAGAACTTCAAACAACAATTCTTTCTAGCGACCGTGATTTGTTGCAGTTGATTGATTCGACTACACACGCTTTATTGATGAAAAAAGGAATTACGGATATGGAAATGATGGATGAAGATTCATTCCGTGAAAAATATAGCTTAGATCCAATTCAAATGATTGACTTAAAAGGATTGATGGGAGATCCAAGTGACAATATTCCAGGTGTTGCCGGAATTGGTGAAAAAACAGGAATAAAATTATTAAGTGAATATCATACGGTAGAAGGTGTATACGATCATATTGATTCAATTAAAGGGAAACTAAAAGAGAAATTGATAAATGGGAAAGAATCGGCTTTTATGTCCAAAGATTTAGCGACAATCTATACAAAAATGGAATTGCCTTTTACAGTAGAAGATTGTGCTTTCCAAGGATATAAAGATACTGTTAACGAGTTTTTCTTAAAATATGAAATGAAATCTTTAATGGTGGAAACCAATAAAGAGGAATCTCACGAAAAAACTTGTAAACAAGTTTCTTCCTGGCCAATTCAAGAAGAAAATCAAATTTTATTATGTGTTTGTGATACAAACAGTTATTTAGAACAAACTGTATTTGGCTTTATGGGAATTGATGAAGAACATATTTACTTTGAAAAAATAGAAGATGCTCTTGAAGATAAAAAATTGAAACAAGCATTAAAAGAAAAACACATTTATACTTGGGATGCTAAAGAGATGCTGCATGCATTAGATACATTTGGGCTTCCGCTTCCTTCAAAATTGGAAGATATGCACATTGCTTCGTTTTTAACACATTCAAATGCGAAAGATACGGATGCCCTATTATCCGCTTTACAAATTCCAGTTTGTGAAACCTTCCATGAATTGTCAAAAAAGAAAAAAGATGTCACTATGGAAGAACGCGCAATTAAAGTATATGCAGATTTTATTGAAGGATTATCTTTGAAAAAAGAAGAAATCTATCAACAACTTGCTGATGAAGAATGTGAAAGCTTATATACCGATATTGAAATGCCTTTAGTCTCCATATTATTTGAAATGGAAAAGGAAGGTATTCATATTGATGAATCCATCTTGAATCAGATTGGGGATCAAGTAAAAGAAAAAATAGATGAGATTGCCAAAGAAATCTATCAACAAGCTGGTATGGTGTTTAATATTAATTCACCAAAACAATTAGCAGGTGTACTTTTTGATGAACTAAATCTATCGGGTGGAGGAAAAAAACGTTCGACTTCAGCGGAAGTATTAGAAAAATTAAAAGGGAATCACCCTATTATTGATTTATTATTGGAATATCGAAAATACGCAAAGATTTCTTCAACATATATCGAAGGATTGAAAAAGCACATTCAAAAAGACGAAAAAATTCACACTTGTTTTAATCAAACAATGACACAAACAGGGCGATTGTCTTCGAGTGAACCAAACTTACAAAATATCAGTGTTCGTGATGAAGAAGGAAGAGAAATCCGTAAGGCCTTTACAGCACCAGAAGGATACTATTTAGTTTCAGCAGACTATTCACAAATCGAACTGAGAATGCTGGCTCATATGGCACAAGAAAAACATATGATGGAAGCTTTCAACGAGGGTGTGGATATCCATACGAAAACGGCAACTTTGATCTTTGGTGTGGACAAAGAAGAAGTGGATTCTCAAATGCGTCGTATTGCCAAAACGGTCAACTTTGGAATCGTATATGGACAAACGGAACATGGATTAAGTACGCAACTTAAAATAACGCGTAAAGAAGCTAATGAATTTATGAACAGTTATTTTGATAGTTATCCGAATATTCGAAACTATATGGATTCGTTAGTGGAGTTCTGTAAAGAAAACGGCTATGTCAAAACAATTTTTAATCGTCGTCGTTCCATTCCGGAAATTAACGACAAGAATTTCATGACTCGTGAATTTGGAAAACGAGCAGCCATGAATGCACCGATTCAAGGTAGTGCAGCGGATTTAATTAAGATTGCGATGATTAAGGTAAAAGAAGCTATGAAAGAAGCGAACGTTGAAAGTAAGATGTTACTTCAAATTCACGATGAATTGATTTTCTTAGTACCGGAAAAAGAATTAGACGATATGATTGCTTTAATCCGAAATGCAATGGAGCACGCGGTCGAATTAAGTGTTCCTTTGGCAACGAGTGTAGCGTATGGAACACGCTGGTATGAGGCAAAATAATGCCAGAAGGACCAGAAGTACAAACGGTCTTATCGACCTTAGAAAATCAGATTAAAGAATGTCGCGTTAAAGAAGTGATCGTTCGATATGAAAAGTGTGTACAACCCGATGTATCCACTTTTTATTCTATAGTTGGACAATCCTTCCTTGGCTTTTCACGAATAGGAAAGTATTTGATTTTTACAACCGAAGAATATAATTTAGTGGTTCATCTAAGAATGGAAGGAAAATTTTATATTTTAGATTCTTTACCCGATGCCAAAGAATGGAAACATATTCATGTGATTTTTGGATTAGATGATGGACGCTTTTTGTGTTATCACGATACAAGGAAATTTGGTAGATTGTCTCTTTATGAAAAAAGAGAGGATATTTCTACCTTACCTCCTTTACAAAATGTCGGGTTCGACGTATTAGATGATCGAGTGGATGGCATGTATTTTTATTCTCATATTCATCGCTCAAATAGAAATCTAAAATCGGCTATATTGGATCAATCGATTATGGCAGGGGTTGGAAATATTTATGCGGATGAGATTTGTTTCAGCGCTGGTTTGGATCCAAGAAGTCGTTGTACGCGTATTTCAAAAAAAGATTGCGAAAATATCATCTATCATACAAAAAGAATTATTCGAGGTGCTATGAAGGCGGGGGGAACAACCATCCGATCGTATACTTCTTCCTTAGGTGTAACAGGTCTATTTCAACTAAAGCTAAAAGTGCATCAAAGAGAAGGAGAAGCTTGTTTATTATGTCAAAGACCAATTAAAAAGTTGGTTGTGAGTACAAGAGGAACGTATATATGTCAGAATTGTCAAAAAAGAAAGTAGTGGCGATTACCGGTTCAATGGGAGCCGGCAAAAGTCAAGTATCCCAATTTATTGCCAAGAAATATCCAGTTCTAGATTGTGATCGTGTAAATGCACGATTGATCGAACCAGATGGGTTAGGGTTTAAACAATTAAAAGAAAAAGGGCTTATCCAAGTTTTGGAAAATGGACAACTGGATAAAGCACAATTATCCAAAGATATGTTTTCCAATCCAAGTATAAAAAAAGAAGTGGAATCTATACTTCATACGCTTATTAACGAAGAAATAGAAAAATGGATTGCTCAACAAGAAGTATCCTTGCTTTTTGTGGAAGTACCATTGTTGTTTGAGACACATTGGGAAAATCGGTTTGATGAAGTATGGTGCGTTGTATCGGATCAAGAAGTATCTTTGTATCGCTTAGAAACATATCGTCATATTCCAAAAGAAGAAGCGAAAAGACGATGGGCGAATCAATGGTCTGTTGAGGAAAAAAAGAAAAAAAGTGACGTTGTGATTGAGAACAATGGATCGTTGGAAGAATTAGAAGAAAAAGTGAATGAAATTTTGCGAAAGGAGTAATCATGGATTTAAAAGGGACGTGTCAAATTGTAAAAATGAATTCTTTTAGTGAAGAAGATCAATCGTATTTACATTTGTTGTATTTTCCTCTTATGCACAGTGATGCAGTGCTGGTGTATCAAGTGTTGTTGTCGTTGGCGAACAAAAAAGAGAAATACGACCAATCCTTTTTAATCGGTTTGACTTTTTTTAGCGAAGTACAGTTTGAAAGGGCAAGAAAAGTATTAGAAAATTACAATTTGTTGATGACATATTATCAGCCTTCCACAAAACATTGGGTTTATCAGCTCTATCCGCCACTAAATGCACATGATTTTTTAACACACGATACATTTTCTCGATTATTCCTAAAGGAAATGGGTTCGAAACATTTTGATAAAATGAAACTTTTGTTTCAGGAAGAAAATGTAGAGACAAAAAATATGATCAATGTATCAAGTTCTTTAGATTTATCTCGTTTGGATAGCTGGGATGAAGATAATGAAGACTTATACCAAAGAATGGTGCCTAAGGCGAAAGACGGATTGAAAAAATATCCATTTGACTTTAACGAGTTTTTTGATGGGATGGAAAGAACACTTCCACAAAGAATTCGTAGTACAGAAAATATGACTCGCATTGCTGAACTAGCGACTATTTATGGGGTGACGGAAAAGAAAATGAGAACTTTTGTTTCTCGTTCTCTTGAAGATAATAAATCGACCATTAATTTTGAAAAGTTAAGAGATCTTGTGATGCGATCTAGAAATGAATTTAAAGAATCCGACGGATATTCTATGGCTCCAATTAAATATTTCTCCATGAAACAAAGGAATGTTCCCGTAAGTAAATCGGACAAGACAATCATTGAATCGTTGTGTACAGAATATGGATTTTCTTTTGAAGTTGTGAATGTGCTGATTGATTATGTCCTAGCGCAAACCGGACAAAAATTTCCGAAAGCTTTTGTGGAAAAAGTGGCATCTACTTGGGTAAGACTAGGTGTGGATAGTTTGGAAAAAGCAATTGAACAAACTAGAGGAAATACTTCTTTGGATAACACATATACTTACTCTAGAAAAGTAAAAACAATCGATTTTTCTGAGTCTTTTGTGGAAAAAGAAGGAGAAATTGAAATGGACCGAGATGAATTATTGGCTCAAGCTTTAGCTGCGCAAGCGTCTTTAAAGGAGGATTGATGAATGAATACTGTAAAATTTAATATTAAACTGACTCCGCAAGAAGAAGCCTATCGCAAACGATTGATTGAACGACTTTGGCAAGATGCACGAATTCAGAAGTTTTTAGAAAAATATCAATTGGATATTCACTTTGTAGAGAATAACACAAGTTATTTAGAAGACTGGCTAGAAAATGTGGATCGTTGTAAAGGGTGCCGTGGCTTAGATTTTTGTCGACAAAATGTGACAGGTCTTGTGAAAGAATTATTTATGGATGATTATAATTGTGTTTCTTCTAAATATCGTCCTTGCCGACATCAACAAAAGTTAAATAAGGAAACCAATCATGAAGAAAAGTATCGCTTATCGCATTTGTCTAAGAAAGACTATTTAGTTGATTTTAATAAGATTTCATTGGAAAACGAATCAACACAATATTTTCCAATATATATTCAAGTAAAGAATTCTTTGGAAGAAGAAAAAGGAATTTACCTTTGTGGAATACCGGGTGTTGGAAAAAGCTATTTGATGATGTGTGTTTCCAATTATTATGCCAAGAAGGGAAAACGTGTATCTTTTGTCAAAGTTCCACAATTGATTAGTGATTTGAAATCGAATTTTAACGAATACGATTATCAAAGAGATATCTTAAATGATTTATACTATAGTGAAGTGTTAATATTAGATGATTTAGGAAGTGAAAGTATTTCCAAATGGGCAAGAGATACAATTCTTTTTCCAATATTGGATTTCCGTATGGAAAGAAAACTTAAAACGTACTTTACATCCAATCTAGATATCAAACAATTGGAAGAAAAATACGCATATTGTGATGGAATGAAAGACAATGTTTCTGCCAAACGTATTATTGAAAGAATCAATACTTTATCAAATTGTTTAGAATTAAAAGGAAATTCTAGAAGATAGTGTATCAACTCTAAAGGCTTAAGAAATAGAGTCTTAATTTTAAAAAAGGATCAGATATTACAAAAAGAATCCACACCCTTACAAAAGAAGTAAAATTATCGGCTATTTCAAGGCGATAATAAGGATAGGACTTTTCAAAATTCAGAAAATAGTATAAAATATGGCTTAGTACAATACTGCAAGGAGGAAATGAAAAATGTTAGTATCTGCTGCTGAAATGATCAATAAAGCTCATGAAGGTCACTATGCCGTTCCACAATACAACATCAACAACATGGAATGGATCGTATCTATCTTAAAAGGATGCGAAGAAACAAAATCACCAGTTATCTTAGGTGTATCTGAAGGTGCTGCTAAGTACATGCAAGGATTCAAAAACGTTGTAGCTATGGTTACTCAAATCCACGACAACATGGGAATCACTGTACCAGTTGCTCTTCACTTAGACCACGGATCATATGAAGGAGCTAAAGCTTGTATCGAAGCTGGATTCACTTCAATTATGTTCGACGGATCTCACTTCCCATTTGAAGAAAACTTAGCTAAATCAAAAGAATTAATCGAATTAGCTCACTCTTTAGGAAAATCAATCGAATGTGAAGTTGGTGGAATCGGTGGAGAAGAAGACGGTGTCGTTTCTGCTGGTGAATTAGCTGATCCAGAAGAATGTGCTACAATCGCTAACTTAGGTGTAGACTTCTTAGCTGCTGGTATCGGAAATATCCACGGTAAATATCCTGAAAACTGGGCTGGATTAAGCTTTGACCAATTAGAAAAAATCCAAGCTTCTACAAATGGTAAACCATTAGTATTACACGGTGGTTCAGGAATCCCTTCAGAACAAGTTAAAAAAGCTATCTCTATGGGTGTTTCTAAAGTTAACGTTAACACAGAATTACAATTAGAATTCGCTGCTGCTACACGTGCTTACATCGAAGCTGGTAAAGACCAACAAGGTAAAGGTTACGACCCACGTAAATTATTAAAAGCTGGTTCAGACGCTATCGTAGAAAAAGTTAAAGCTATGAACACAGACTTCTTCGGATGTGCTGGAAAAGCTTAATTAATAAGTAAACCAAAAATCAATTAAGGTGAGTTTGATGCTCACCTTTTTCTTTTGTATAATAATTCCATGAAACCAGTATTTTTTTTTGATGTCGATGGCACTCTTGTGGATACGAAGAAAAATGAAGTGCCGAAAAGCTCTATAGAAGCGATTTCTACTTTACAGGAAAAAGGTTATTTGTGCTGTGTAGCCACAGGAAGAATATTTTCAAATTTTAAAGAGAATATCGCTTATAAAGCGATAGATTGGGATGGATATATTTGTGGAAATGGATTACAAGTCGTAGATAAAGAAGGGAAGTATTTGGCTAATGATGCATTTTCTACAGAACTTGTCACAAAAGTACACGAGATCGTTTTAAAAGAGGGACATAGTAGCTGTATTATTTGTGACGATGGGATTTATATGTTAGATGAGATGGATAATAATGCCCAAGATGCATTGTCCTTTTTGCATGAAAAAGTATCGTATTGCGCACAATATGACAATCGTATTGTTCGTGCTATGATGATTTTCGCTCCAGCAGGCTATTCATATGCACCTTATAATGACATAAAAGAAGTAAAAGCGATTCCTTCTTATGTTTCCTATTGCGATTTGATCTTATCATCCATTTCAAAATCAAAAGGTATTCAAGTCTTTTTAGAACATATGGGAGCGAAAAACTATATCGCTTTTGGAGATAGTATGAACGATTATGATATGTTAGAAAAGGCAACGTATTCAATAGCCATGGGACAAGCTCCTGAAGAAATAAAATCTATAGTTGACTATGTGAGTGACCCTGTAGATCAAGATGGTCTTGCTCAAGCTATCTATACCTGTGTGCTAGAAAGAGGAGGAAAAAATGAGGGAGAAGAATAAATTTACAAAAGCGTATATAAAACCAATGGTACAAGCTTGGCTATCCGCTATGGAATGTACACAAGATTCACCAAAAAGAAATCGAATGTTTATTGAGTATGAATGTGGTAATGAACAAGAAGCAATCACTCGTTACGGAGTCGTTCAATTTTGGGATCGTTCTACGCAAAATAAAGAACAACATCAATTTTATGGTGATATCATGGAATTGTCTGTATATGAAGTTAGATTCGATGGAAAAGAAAAAAGAAAATCTATCGATCCTGAATTCTATTTACACTTTGAAATGGTCGATTTTGAATTTGTATTAGAACAGATTTCAGCATTCTTCTGTTTCTTATATGGAACAAATCCAGAAGATGAAGAGCTTATCGAAGTACCAAACAAAATTAAGAGAATCTTAATTTGTTGTACAGCTGGATTGACATCGGGATATTTTGCCAGCTTGCTTCAAGACAAATTGGATCAAGATATAGAAGATAATGACATTATTTGTGAAGGATATAATGTATCGTACTTACCAGAGTTAATTGATGAATACGATGTAGTCTTATTAACACCACAAATTTTCTATATGTATGATGAATTAAGAGAAAAATATGGAGAGAAAATTCAATTGATTGATCGCATTGCTTTTGCGACATTTAATTTTACATCTGTATTAGAAAAATTAAATATTTGTTCGTAGAGAAGATTCTTCTTCTCTTTTTTCTTTACATTTTATTTTAGAGACCTTACAATTAATGTTGGATTCTTGTCGAAAATAGTGTAAACTATTCACGCAACTTGGAGGGATAGTATGGAAGAAGTAATTAAAATCGAAGGAGGACATCGCTTAAAAGGAACAGTTAGAATTAGCGGTTCAAAAAATGCGACAGTAGCTCTAATTCCAGCTTGTGTATTAGGTAACAAGCCAATCACAATGTATGGAATTCCCAATATTTCCGATGTTGAGTCATTAATTGTACTATTAAGAGAATTAGGTGTAAGTGTTGAAAAACAAGGGGAAGACACTTTATATATAGATCCTTCAAATATGAAGAATATCCCAATGGTATCGGCTGCCGTTCAAAAGTTAAGAGCTTCTTATTATTTTATGGGGGCTTTACTTGGAAAATATGGTCATGCTGAAATTAAAATGCCAGGAGGATGTTATTTAGGACCACGTCCTATTGACTTGCATCTAAAAGGTTTTGAAGCATTAGGTGCCACTATTGAATATGAAAATGGATGTTATATATTGGACGCGAAAGAATTAAAAGGAACAAATATCTTCCTTGATATTTCAAGCGTTGGAGCAACCATTAATATCATGATGGCAGCTGTATATGCGAAAGGGCGTACAATTATTGAAAATGCAGCTCGTGAACCGGAAATTATTGATATCGCAACTTTATTAAATAAAATGGGTGCAAAAATCCGTGGTATGGGAACAAGCACCATTCAAATCGATGGAGTAGAAGAATTGTCAAAAGGATGCATTCATGACATTATTCCAGACCGTATTGAAGCGGCAACATACGTATTGATGGCAGCCGCAATGGCGGATGATATGACAATTGAAAATATTATTCCAACGCACTTAGAAGCAATTTTAATGAAATTGGATCAAATTGGAATTAATATGGATGTTGGTAGTGACTTTGTTCGAGTATATAAGAGTGAAGGGCCATTAAAACCAACGGAAATTCTAACAAAACCATATCCTGGATTTGCCACAGATGTTCAACAACCATTTACTGTTTTACTAACACAATGTAATGGTGTTTCTACAGTTACAGAAACGATTTATAGAGAACGTTTTAAACACTGTGATGAATTAAAACGAATGGGTGCAGATATTGATGTACACATGCCAAGTGCTTTTATTCAAGGAAAGACAAAGCTATATGGTGCAAAAGTAACCGCAACAGATTTACGATGCGGAGCTGGTCTTGTTGTAGCAGGATTGATGGCAGATGGAGTTACAGAAATTCATGATATCTATCATATTGAACGTGGATATGATAATTTAGATGGAAAATTAAAAGCTTTAGGAGCTAAAATGTGGAGAGAAAAAGTCTAGTAATCAATACTAGGCTTTTTATTTTAAAAAAAGACGTTCACTTGAACGCCTTATGTTTACATTAGTCTTTAATCTTACAAACTTGGTTGAATAAATAGAATCCGATTAAGAAGAGTACGCTGATGGCTGCAACCCCGATGTTTTGATGACCTGTAATTTGAGTAACAACACCCATAATCAATGTTCCGATAAAGCTAGCACCTTTTCCACAAATATCTAATAAACCAAAATATTCTCCACTGTTTTCTTGAGGAATGATCTTAGCATAATAAGAACGAGAAAGTGCTTGGATTCCTCCTTGGAAGCATCCTACCGCAACGGCAAGTAACCAGAATTCCCATTGTTTATCTAATTGAATCGCATATAGAGCAATACAGAAATATGCAAGAATACAAATCTTAATTAATGATTCGGAATTCTTTTTCTTAGATAATACCGCAAAAATCAAGCTGGCTGGGAAAGCGACAATTTGTGTGACTAATAAAGCTAACAATAATCCAGTTGTATCCAATCCTAAAGAAGTTCCATAAGCAGTAGCCATATCAATGATTGTATAAACACCATCGATAAAGAAGAAGAACGCTAATAAGAATAAGAATACTTTCTTTTGTTTTTTTGCTTCTTTTAGAGTTTGGAATAAACGAGAGAATGTTTGAGAAATAACTTTTGGCTCTTTTTCCACAAAGTACTTTTGTTTAAAGTTTTTTGCCAAAGGAAGTGTGAAGGCAATCCACCATATCGCATTTAATAAGAAAGAGATAATCATTGCGGTTGTCATGGAAATGCCAATTTTTTCATTAAATAAAATGAAAATCAAACTAATCACAAAAGGAACAACACTACCGATATATCCCCAAGCATATCCTTTTGTGGAAACCATGTCCATTCTTTCTTCTGTAGTAATATCGTTGATCATAGAATCGTAAATAATCAAGGAGATAGAATAGGCAACTTTTGCACCAACAAATAAGGAAAGGAAGCCTAACATAGAATTGGGAATCCAAAAACACGCAAGACCAATAGCTCCCGCAAAAGCAGAAATTAAGAAGATTTTCTTCTTGTTTCCTTTGTAGTCAGCAATGGTACCAAGAATAGGTCCAAGAATGGCAACGATTAATGTAGAAATACTAGCTGCATATGACCAATACGATAAATATGCATTTTCAGCTATCCCTTCTGCTTTAGAAATGGAATTAAAATAAATAGGAATGATTGTGGTTACTAATAAAATAAAAGCACTGTTTCCAATATCATAAATAACCCATTTAAATTCCATAGGAGTTAATTTATTGTTTTTCATATATACCTCACTTCGGTTCCTATTCTAACACGAAATTTTGAAAGTTTCATTAAGATTAGGGGGCGAAATTTCTTCTTGAGACAAAAAGGAGAGAAATGTATCATAATTGATATATAAGCTAAATATCGGGTGAATGTAAGTATATATAATAGTGAAGAAAACTTAAGATTTGACTTTTTAAAATAAAAGTTAGAAAATACATTTTGTTTAAAAATAGGCTGGTGAGATTAGATGAAATATAGAATCGGTTTTGATATAGGAAGTACAACCATTAAAGCGGTAGTACTCGATGAAACAAACAAAGTATGTTACAAGAGTTACCCGTCTTTCGTAGTTAGCACTATATTTTTTAGGAGATACTAAAATCCAAATTTA
>JAUNDJ010000014.1 GCA_030526175.1 Bacillota bacterium | reverse complement strand
ACATAGAGAAATCTGGTCAAAAGCATACTCGAAGAAGCAGGAATGAAACATAAAAACTTTTAGCTTTTTATAAGTTTTCAGTAACGGCTTTGGATATTGGAAGCAGCCAATCCTGAAGTTGGTAATCGATATTTTACTGCAAAAGAAGTGGAAACATTACCTGTAAGAGTGATTGGAAAGGTATTGTATTCACGCTCGGATTTCGAATAAGTAGAAATACTTATTTTTTAGTAAAATAAAAAAAGAGATGATTTCTCATCTCTTGATTTACACATGGCGCCTGAAACAGGACTCGAACCTGTGACCTGCCGGTTAACAGCCGGATGCTCTACCTACTGAGCTATTCAGGCAACTGCCTAATTATATTATCACTTGTAAATGTATAATGCAAGTGATTTTTTTGTTTTTTTATTAAAAAAAGGAGACAGATTAAATTAAGTCCATCTCCTAGGAATTGTATTATATTATATTGTATTAATGAAACCAGTAGGAAAAATTAAATAGATTGAAAAAGTTTGGTAAGCGAATTGCTCCAGTTGAACTATGTTTATCTGGCTCCTCTTCCTCTTCTTCCTCCTCGATTTCTTTTCCTGGTTCTTCTTCCTCTTCTTCAGGAATTTCTTCCGGTTCGTAATACTCTTCTTCTTCCTCTTCTTCCGGTTCGTAGTAAACATTAGGACCACCTGGACCATTTACCGATTCCGTACGAATATAACCATTACCATATTGAGTGACATCTTCTGGTACAGGAATTTCGACATAGTTTCCATATTGGCGACAGAAGTCTAACAAATAGTTTGAAATGTCAAATGCTTGCGTATAAGAAGAAACATAAGCTGTAGGAATGTAGAACCCTTGCGTAAATCCAACCGCTGTATATCCAGACCATACAGCAACCGTGAATTGAGAAGTGTAACCTACAGACCATTCATCACGAATTGCAGCAAGTGGAATTCCATATTGGAGACCATCGCTACCCCAGTCGGAAGTACCTGATTTACCATAGCAAGGATAATCATCCATTAATTTATTGTTAAAGTTTTGATATCCACCATTTACAACTTTATATAATAAGAAGCTTGTCATAAAGGCTGCACCACTAGATAAGATTTGGTGAGAAGCCGCATTTCTTGCTGTTTCTTCTCCGTCACTACGGCGAATAACAGATCGAACACGGTGAGCATCAATTCTCACACCTCTATTCGCAAACATGGAATAAGCACTTGCTTGTTGAATAGGACTTGCCCACATATTTGCACCACCAATAGAGTATTGTTCATTAAAGTTTTGACAAACATCTTCATCGTATCCACATTCTCTTAAGAAGTTAATCCAATAATCATATCCAGTAACATTAATTAAATCTTCCATGGCTTGTGCAGCACAAGTGTTTTTAGAAACACCTAATGCATATGCTAGAGTTACATTTCCAAGGAATTTACCATCGGAGTTATTCAAATAAGAGCCATTGTGCCAATAATCTTTTTTAATATCCGGTACTGTTGCTTCTGTTGACCATCCCAATAGATCAAATGTTGAACTATAGGCAACGACTGGTTTCATAGAAGAACCAGGTTGTTTTCGGTCTGTTGAGTTATCAATTTTTACGGCTTGCTCGTGATATGTTCTTCCTGGACCTACGGCAATGATTTCTCCACTTGCGTTATCAATAACCGCAAAACCAACATCAAAGTAATCGTCTGGGAAAGGAATAACATTTCCTTTACAAATTTGATCGGCTTGATATTGCACTTCAGTGTTTAAACAAGTGTAAATATCCATTGGAATGATTCCAGGGTCTTGTCCTGTTAATTCAATAACTTCATCAATAACTTGGTTAATATAAGCTTCATTTGGATCGGCAGCAACCTTTGTTTCTAATAACTTTAATCTATAAGATAATTTAGTTGCTCGAGTCATTTCAAATTCTTCTTCAGTAATATAACCATGATTTAACATTAATTCTAATGTAACGTTTCGACGTTTTTGACCCGCTTCTAAGTGGTCGTTTTCAAAATCGTATAAGTTTCCCAATGGGTTATATTCATTTGGAGCGTTTACTGAACCAGCTAAGAATGCAGCTTCACTTAAGTTTAATTCCGAAACATCTTTACTAAAATAATATTCCGCAGCTTTTTGAATACCACGTGTATTATTTCCAGAACCAAACCAGATACGGTTTACATAATATTCGAAAACGGATTCTTTACTAATGCTTTGTTCAGCTACCAAAGCTAAATAGATTTCTTGAATTTTTAATTTAACTTGTTCAAGTTTACTAATTGAACCTTTTTGTTCTATTAATTTCTTTTCTTGGTTTGTAGTGAAGGCATTGTCAATCATTTGCATTGTCAATGTGGAACCACCTTGAGAAAAGGCTCCAGATTGAAGGTTTGCCATTGCTGCAGACAAGAAACGTGGTAAGTCAAATCCATTGTGTTCAAAGAAACGAGAGTCTTCAATAGATAAGAATGAGTCGATAACAGTTTGAGGAAGTTGATCGTATTTCACATCTTCACGAATTTCTTCACCAAATTCGTAGACTAAAGTTCCATTTGAATCAAAGATACGTGAGTTTGATAATGTGGATAAACCATCTTTACTAAAGCGCATACCTTCTGGATCGTTGATAATATTTACTAGTACGAAAAACACACTAATACATCCAACCAAGAATAGAGTAAGAACGCCGATGGCCATTTTATTCCAAATATCTAATTTGCGTTTTGATTTTTCTTCTGGCAATTCGACATCTTGCACTTCTTCAACAGGTTTTGTAGGAGCCAATTTTCGCTTTGGAATTTTATTCTTCTTTAGTGCCATTTTTTCAATCCTCCTTAAAATAACAAGCATCCACGACCTTTAAGTAGGCTAAACGTGGACACAACCCCTCTTTAATAACATGTCCATTCTCTTCAAACCATTTGTAGGGAATGGAACTTTTTTCTGTTCGCTTAATTTCTTTGATTAGTACCATACTGTCAACAAGATAGGTTACACCGTATTCTTTAAAACGAATAATAAAGAATCCAATACCTCCATGCATATGTACCTTTTCTAGGTGAGATATCTGGTGTGGATGTACCATAAATAATGGAAAAGAAGTTTTATTAGCACTTTCTTTTGCTTCAAAATCTATATACTTCCCTCGATAAATCCCATTGTAGTCGGTGGTCGATGGAGTACGGTAATAGGCTTCCGTAATTTTTGCTTTTTTTCTATCAGGATAGTCTACACGAACAACTTGGACGGGAGTGGGTTTTTTATAAATCAAAGCGATATTACTTTCTCGATAAAATTTATTTGAGTCATTAATATCGTTTTCTAAATTCATACCTCTTCCACTGTGAAAATCTCGTACAGAAGTTGTTTTTTGTGGAGCTGATCCGTTTGGATACTTAATAGTACTCATCAAAGGTATTATATATGAATTGATATCAACATTCAAATTGCAGTTGATTTTTTAAAATAAAAAAGAGATAATATCTTATGAAGTTGGAGGACTTGAAAATGGCAAAAGAATTGAATTTAACTGCTAAAGATATTTATGATAAAGAGTTTCATGTAGATGTTCGTGGTTTTTCATGTGAAGAAGTAGATGAATTTTTAGATCAAATTATTGAAGACTATCAATTGTTTGAAGAAAAAATTGCCGAACTTGGAAAAGCATTAGCTCGATATGAAGAAAAAAATAAAGAACTTCAACAAACAATCCAAACTTTACAAAAGGAAAATCAACTAGCTGCTGAAACGTCTATGGCTTCAGCTAGTGTAGATCAAGTTGATATTTTAAAACGTATCGCACGTTTGGAAGCTGCTGTATTTAATGCAGAAGGAAATGAATAATTCAAATTTCGACAGTTGCTGGCGTAAGCTAGAGGAAAGTCCATGCTCGCACAGTCTGAGATGACTGTAGTGTTTGTGCTAGATTAATCAATAAGTCTAGGCAGGAGCAATCCTGACGGCTGTTCTCTAACCTAAGGATGTAAATCTATGGAAAGGGACTTTAAAAGTGCCACAGAGACGAGCTGATATGGAAACATATCAGGTGGAACGGGTAAACCCCACAAGCGAGAAACCCAAATTTGGTAGGGGAACCGAGGGAATGTGAAATGAAGCAAACCCCGGATAACAGAAATGTTATAGATAAATAACTGTCTAATACAGAACATGGCTTATGGATTTTGAATTTCAAAGAAGAGCAGAAATGCTCTTTTTTTGTTGGTCAATAAAGAAAAGATTAATAAAAAAAGAGATGATTTCTCATCTCTTGATTTACACATGGCGCCTGAAACAGGACTCGAACCTGTGACCTGCCGGTTAACAGCCGGATGCTCTACCTACTGAGCTATTCAGGCAACTGCCTAATTATAATAACATTGGTATACGGATAATGCAACTGGACTTTAGAAAAATATTTAATTTTTTTCTGTACCGATTTGATTATAAAAAAAGAGATGATTTCTCATCTCTTGATTTACACATGGCGCCTGAAACAGGACTCGAACCTGTGACCTGCCGGTTAACAGCCGGATGCTCTACCTACTGAGCTATTCAGGCAACTGCCTAATTATAATAGCATCAGTATATGAATAATGCAAGTGCATTTTTAAAAATTTAATTTGTTTTTCGTAGAACAAAATAACAGACTTCTGGTGTTGCATTAAAACGGAATTTCGTATTCGTACAACCAATACCAGAAGTAATATAGTAAGGAAAAGAAGTCGGACTTTGATGAGAGCGGTTAATAGATTGACTACCAAGAAATGATTCATATCCACCTAAAATAGGATATGTGATTTGTGTACTATGAGAATGTCCGGCTAAAGCATAATCAATGAAAGATAGCGAAAACTCTTCTTTTAATAAGGAGTCAGGCTGATGCGTTATTAGAATATTGAACTCTTCAGAAGAAGTGGATTCTAATATTTTTGGGATATCCTGAGTATTGGTGATTCCGATAAAACGAATTCCTTTTTTAGAACGATTACCCACTCGAATGCTTGTGTTATCTAGAATTTCAATATTATTCTTAAAAAATAAATCATCTACTTTTGTTTTATGAGACTCTTCTAAATCCGTTTCACCATAAACTGCATATTTTCCTAAAGGTGCTTCCATACTATCCAATAATGAAGAAATAGTTTGATAGTCCTTTTTAGAAATAGAATAGTTTTGATCAAAAAGATCTCCTCCGAAAATAATGATGTCAGGATTTAATTTTTTTATTTTATTAAAGGTGTTTTTTATGGTTTCATACGGTGTCAATTCTCCATAGAGTAAATCGGAGAAATAGACAATAGTAATATTGTCCATATTGTTAGGTATTTTAGAATTATAAAAGGTATCGTAATGCAGGGAAAGGGAAGAGGGAACAATACTGTATGCATAGTAAAAAATAGTTAATATTCCGATACATAGGCAAAATATTGTAGGAATAAAAATAGAGATGACTTTTTTCATGCTTATGTTTCCTATCCTTTCTATAAAACGATAGCACAAAAAAAGAGAAGATAGAACTTCTATTCTTCTCTGTTTCTTGGTACTCTTCTTGAAGTCTTGCGTTTATTCTGTAATTCTTCCATAGTTTGTTTCGAGTTGATGATTACAGGAATAACGATTGGATTGCGTCGAGTCTTCTTATATAAGAAAGGTTCTAGCGTAGAACGGACACAGTTTTTTAATTCTCCAAAAGTAGTCCGCTCTTTCATTTTTTCTTGTAAAGAGTTATAAACAATAAATTCAGCTTCTTTAATTAAACCTTGGCTATCTTTGATAAATACGAATCCTCTCGATACAATAACTGGTCTCATTAATATTTTATTTGTTTTTGAATCAATCGCAATGACTACCGATACCAATCCGTTATCGGCTAAAATTCGACGATCCTTTAATACAGCAGTGGATAAACCAGAGATATCATTACCGTCAACGTAAATATCATCTCCCTGATAACGCCAGTCACTTTGAATAACTTGACGGTTTCTAAGAATTAAAATATCTCCGTTAGCACAAATGAAAACTTTTTCTTTAGGAATTCCCGTTTCAATTGCCGTTTGTCTGTGCTGAACTAACATTTTATACTCACCGTGTATTGGCATAAAATGATGAGGTCGAATTAATTGTAACATTAATTTTTGTTCTTCTTTAGAAGCGTGACCTGTTGTGTGTAAATTTGTTAAGACAGAACGAGTAAGAACTGTTGCTCCACTTCTAAATAGGTTGTCTAATACTTTGTTGACACTGGATTGATTTCCAGGAATTGGGTTGCTGGAGAATACAATTGTATCTGTTGTTTTTAAGTGAATATATCTATGCGTTCCATTTGCGATTCTAGAAAGAGCGGCTAATGGCTCACCTTGTGATCCGGTACAAATGATACAAGTTTTTTCATCAGGTACGACTTGTAATTCTTCTGGTGTCATAAAATCGCTATTCTTAGCATGAATTGTTCCCATTTTTCGACCAATATCAACAACATTTTCCATGCTTCGACCAAATACGATAACTCTTCTTCCACATTTAATTGCCGCTTCAATAATTTGTGCAACACGATGAACGTTACTAGCGAAAGTAGAAACAATCAATCTGTGTTTTGTTCGGTGCATAATTGAAAAAATTTCTTGAGCTACTTCTTTTTCAGAAATTGAGAATTCTTCTACACCAGAGTTTGTAGAATCACTCATTAATAAATCCGGTTCCATAGCTCCTATGTAAGCCATTTTTTGATAATCTGCATTTGTCCCAACAGGCGTTAAGTCAAATTTAAAGTCTCCTGTGTGAACGATGGTACCATTTGGTGTAGTGATAAATACACCAAGGGAGTCTGGAATAGAGTGAATTGTGTTAAAAAATCCTACTGTAAAATATTTAGTGGAAACACTAGAGTTGTCATTGATTTCAATAACGGCTGTGGATTCTAATCCTTTGTGTTCACTTAATTTCTTATGAATTAATGCTTTAGCAAAACGAGGTGCATAGATGGCATCAATTGTTACTTGTTTTAATAAATAAGGAATTCCACCAATATGGTCTTCGTGACCGTGAGTAATAATTAAAGTTTTTCTTTTTTTGTTCATGCGAATAAGGTGGTGATAATCAGGAATTACATAATCCACTCCTAATAAATCATCTCCTGGAAATAAAACACCGCAATCAACAATTAATATTTCATTATCGTGTTCAAAACAATACATATTTTTTCCGACTTCACCCAATCCACCTAATGCGTAGATTAAAGTGTCGTTTTCTTCCACGTGATTATTGATTGCACTATGCTTATTATTGTTCGCATGCTGATTAAAGTCGTTTTTTGCCAGCATACTTTATACTCCATTTCTTATAGTAATACTACCATATAGTATACCAAAATATTTGTTCGAAATAAACATATGTTCTGAAAGAAAAAGTAATATTTTTGTAAAAAACAACGAGGTTAGTCAATATGAAAAAAAGATTTGGAAGTTCCAAATCTTTAGTAAACTACAGCTTCTGAATCTTCTTTCCAAAGATCGTTTTCATCGATACGATCGTAGAATAGTTTTCCAGATAAGTGATCTATCTCGTGTTGTAATACAATAGCAAAATATCCACTTGCAGAAATAGTAACATTTTTATCTTGAAGTAAATCGTAAGCTTTAACCTTGATTCTTGCGTGTCTGAACACGTGACCTGGATGTTCATCTTTTACAGAAAGACATCCTTCTCCATTTTCTAAGTATGCATTTTGCACAGATTCGGAAACAATACGAGGATTCGCAAGAGCTACTTCATGAAGTCCGTTTTCATCTTCTACAACAATGGCAATCATCTGTTTAGGGATACCAAGTTGAATTGCGGCAATCCCAACAGAAGGTTGTAATCCCATTTGTTCGCATAATTCATCGTCTTGAGAATTTTCAACATAATCTCGCATCGCATATAATAATTCTTTATCCTCATCAGAAAGTGGAAGAGTGACTTTTTCACTTTTTTGACGAATACGAGGATCTGTATCTAAAATAATATCTTTACTAGTTAATACCATATTCTTCACCTACTTTGATTTCTTGACAATGTTCAGTATATCAAGAATATACGGTAATTCGCAACTTTCAAAATAATTATGTTAGAATAGTATCCGCTAGGAGAAACAATGAAAACACAAACAAAATCCATTCAAAAAAAAACACGAATTCGTTCCCGAGATTTATTCCGATTCTTTACTCAATATACATCGGGATATGATACATTGATACATCTTTCCGTTTGCATATTGATCATATTTGGCTTTTTGATGATTGCTTCTGCAAATGTTGGTCTAGGAGAAAACTTGTTAGGAATTGTCATGAAACAAATTATCTATATTGTGATTGGCTACATATTTTCTTGCTTATGTAATCGTCTATTCACCTTTTCTAGATATCATTCTATCCAGAATATTTTGTTAAGTATGCTTTGGATATTGATGGGATTGGCTGCTAGTACGGAAGCAATCAACGGTACAAAAGCCTGGTTAAGCTTGGGAAATTTTTCGCTACAACCATCAGAATTTGCGAAATTGTTCGCGATATTAGTTGTTGCGGATAGTATATATGTCGCAAAAAAGAAGCCAAAGAAAACTTGGTACGATTTATATAGTTTCCCTCTTTTTTCTTTTCTTGTTGTGAATATAATAATGCTTTTTCAAAAAGACTGGGGGACTTTTTTCGTTATTAATTTTGTTTATTTTATCTGTGTTTTAGTTCCAGAACTACATATTCTTAAAAAGTTTAAGAGATTCATGGTTGCTATTTTCACTTCATTCATAATTGTTTGTATAGCTTTATGCGCTCTGTTTTACTATCAAAAGGACATTTTACAAGGAACAGGTTTGGATCACATTCCAGTTCGTATTCATAATACGTTTAATCCTTACGATGACTTATATAATACTGGATATCAACCAGCCAACGCTTTGTATGGAATGGGGAATTCTGATTTTTTTGGAAAAGGCTTTGGAAATTCAACTCGAAAATATGGGTATTTGACACAGGTGGATACCGACTATATATTCGCACTCATTATAGAAGAAACAGGAATATTTGGATTAATGATTATTGGTGTTTGTTACGTGATTATTTTGTGGCGATTATTTTATTATGCCATAAGGTGTTCCGATCCTTGTTCAAGAATCGTCATTGTGGGGAATATTGGATATATATTTATTCACTTTTTTTTGAATATTGGTGGTGTATCGTGTTTAGTTCCTCTTACGGGTATTCCATTATTGTTTGTTTCTCGTGGAGGAAGTTCATTAATAAGCATTATGATTTCTATGGGAATCTGTCAAAAAATTATCAGTACAGTTGGAAAGAAAAATTCACGAATTAGTGTATAATAGACTATGATGTAAAAAAAGAAGATGTAATTCTTCTTTTTTACATATATATAATATAAGGAAAGGGTATGTATGGCAAAAGCAGTATTTTGTGGGACTTTTGATCCTGTAACATTGGGACATGTGGATATTATAGAAAGAGCAAGTCGAATGTTTGATTCACTTGTTGTTTTCGTAACACCCAATTCTCAAAAAAGAAACAAATTTGATGCGGAACAAAGAAGAATTTGGATTGCTCAAGCTTGCGCGCATTTAGATAATGTTGAAGTCAGAATTCAAGAAGGACTGGCAGTGGATGCAGCAAGAAAAGTAGGAGCGAATGTATTTGTAAGAGGGATTCGTAATGGTGTAGATTGTGACTATGAACAAAATATGGCACATATGAATCATTATATTGATAATTCGATGGATACAGTATGTTTATTTACTAAAAATGAATATGCACATCACTCAAGTAGTAATGTAAGAGAATTAATGGCATATAATTTGGATATTTCTGAATTTGTGCCAAAGTGTGTATTGGATACACTTCAAGGAGAAAAATAGTATGAAAAAATTTGTCGAATGGATGGAAAAAAGCGGATATCATCCAAAAAATGAAAGTTTATATATAGAAGCTTGTACGCACTCAAGTTATGCGAATGAACACCATAATGTATCTAACAATAACGAACGATTAGAATTTATGGGAGATGCTGTCTTGCAAATCTGGTCTGCGGATCAACTGATGCATATGGAACCGCCTCTTCGCGAAGGACAAATGACTACATTGCGAGCACAAACTGTATGTGAACCAACATTAGCAAAATTAAATATTGAACTAGGATGGTATGAATATCTACTTCTTGGAGTGGGAGAAGAAAAATCAGGAGGAAGAAGTAGAAAAAGTATTCTTGCCGATCAATTTGAAGCTTGTATTGGGGCTATTTATTTAGATTTAGGATATAAGGCTTGTGATGAAATTTTAACAACTTATATGAAACCTGTGTTTAAACAAGAGAAAAGTGAAGATGTGACGGATTATAAGACACATCTACAAGAAGTAATCCAAGCGGATTCTAGAAAAACAATTCAATACAGATTATTAGAAGAAATAGGTCCTAGTAACTCACCAACATTTACAATGGGAGTTTATTTAGACGATATTTTATTAGGGACAGGAACAAGCAGTACGAAGAAAAAAGCAGAACAAAAAGCTGCTAAAGATGCATTTAATAAAATGGCGAAATAGTTAGGAGGTATTATGGCAAATCGTGTATATGATGTGTTTCAGAAATTAGTGGAAGAAAAATATTTACCTTTTTTTGAAACAGCAACTTATGTAAAAGAACCGGTTTTCCATTCGAAAAAGAAAGTTTTAGATTTAAGTTTAGAACTAGATCATCCACTTCCTTTTGAAGTCTATCAGGCAGTCCTTTCACAATTGATGCTTAATATTCATGTTTCTGTAGAGATGTTTATTACATGTCGGGATAAGAGAGTCAGTATGAGCGAGTTAAACGCATATACTGAATATTGTGTTTCATTAAATCCAAAACTAAAAGTATTTCGTTTTTTACATCCGTATTTTGAGAATAACTGTGCTTGTTTTCAAACAAAAGATGAAGAACGTTTTGCACTTCTTCAAAAAAATCTTAAAGAATTAGAGAAGGATTTAAAAAAATTTGGAATTAAAATGGATTTTGTGTGTAAGTTGATTGAAGATGCACAGGAAATAGAAATTCATGAAATGGAAGTAGTACAACCAGTGGTTGAACCTGTAAAAGAAGAGAAGAAACGATATTCATATAAAAAAGAAGATGCAACTTTGTTGAAAATTGCCGATTTACAAGCAGGAATGTCCAATGTTATGTTTGAAGGACATATTTTTGCGATGGAGAATCGTGAACTAAAAAATGGAAAATTACTCCAAACCTTATTCATAAGCGATTATGAAGAAGCTTTAATGTGCAAACGATTCGAAAGTGTTAGATGTACTCGTGAAGAAATCGAACAAGTAAAAAAAGGACAAACAGTAAAAGTAACAGGTCGATTGGAATATGATAACTTTTCACATTGTGATTCGTTTACCATTTCTAAATTAGAGGCAGCACAGGTGACTAAAAGAAAAGATACGGCTAAAGAAAAACGTGTTGAATGGCATGTGCACTCGACGTTTTCCGAAATGGATGGAGTCTGTGCGATTGAAGAATATATCCAACAAGCATTCGATTGGGGGATGACATCTATTGGTGTTTGTGATCACCAGGTTGTACAAGCCTTCCCTTTTGCACAACACAAAATTAGAGCACTATTAAAAGCCAATCCTGAACGAGAATTCAAAATGTTGTATGGATGTGAAATGAGCATGGTTGATCGTGAATATAAGATTGTTCATAATAACGATCATCGTTCTTTGGAAGATGCAACCTTTGTAGTATTCGACTTAGAAACGACAGGATTCTCGAATCGTATGGATGCGATTATCGAATTTGGGGCTGTCAAAATGAAGAATCGCGAAGAGGTAGCTCGCTTAGATTTCTTTATCAATCCAAAACGATTAATTCCAGCAAATATATCGGAATTAACACATATTAATCAAAAGGATGTAGACCAGGCTAGACCAATTGAAGATTGTATAGATAAAATTTTAGATTTTATTGGAGATTCGGTATTGGTTGCGCACAATGCTTCCTTTGACATTGGCTTTTTAAATGCCGCTTGTCGACAATGTGGAAAAGAAGAATTAAAAAATCCTTGGGTCGATACGTTACCACTTGCTTATGCACTTTTGGAACAAAAACGATATAACTTAGGAGCAGTATGTCGACACTATGGAGTGGATTATGATGGAGAAGGAGCCCACCGTGCGGATTACGATGCGGATGTATTAAGTCAATGTCTATGCCATATGTTTAATGATATTGGTGACAATGCAACCTTAGACACATTGCAGAGTCAACAAAGAGAAAATAGTATAAAAAAAGTACGACCTTCACACGTAACTGTGTTTGCCAAAAACAAAGATGGATTGAAAGAGCTTTTTGAATTGATTACTCTATCGCATACGAAATATTTAGCGTTTAATGGAAAATCTTCTGGAAAAGATGCGGGAGATTCGGTAGTGGCTGAACCAAGAATTCCTCGTGAAGAGTTAGAAAAATTCCGTCAAAATGGGAACTTGTTAATTGGTTCGTCTTGTCAAAATGGAGAAATTTTTGAATTGGCACACACACGAGGTGAAAAAGACTTGTTGGATGCGATGGACTTCTATGACTATATTGAAGTACAACCATTGTCTGTATACAAAAACTTATTAGATCGACATGCTGTACAAGGGATAGAACAGTTAAAACAGATTTTAACTTTTATTCTAGATGCTGCGGAAAAGAAAAATAAGATGGTTATTGCCAGCGGAGATGCACACTATGTACATCCAAATCAAAAACGAGTTCGAGATATTTATATCAATGCCAAAGCTATTGGAAACTCTAGACACCCGTTATATACCTATAATGCCCAAGCGCGTCGAGCTAACTCCACACCCGATCAATATCTTCGTTCAACCGATGAAATGTTGAAAGAATTCGCGTGGATTGGAGAAGATAAAGCGTATGAAATCGTTGTAGAAAATACACGGAAAATGGCAGAGTTAACCGAACCAATCTATCCGATTAAAGATAAGTTGTATCCACCTGATATTCCCAATTCGGACCAAATGTTGAGTGATATTTGTTATCAAACCGCAAAACAAACGTATGGAGAAGATTTACCAGAAATTGTAACGGCTCGATTAAAAAGAGAATTGGATGCCATTATTGGAGCTGGATATTATGTGGTATATTACATCTCCCACTTGCTCGTAAAAAAGAGTAACGACGATGGTTACTTAGTAGGATCTCGTGGTTCGGTGGGATCGAGCTTTGTAGCGACCATGTCAGGAATTACCGAAGTAAATCCTTTAAAACCACATTATGTATGTAAAAAGTGTCATCATTATGAATTTTTTGAAGATTATGTTGGGGTTTCTGGATTTGACTTACCCGATAAAATTTGTCCAGAATGTGGAGCTGTTATGCGAGGTGATGGACACGATATTCCATTTGAAACTTTCTTGGGGTTTGAAGGAGACAAGGTTCCAGATATAGACCTTAACTTCTCAGGAGAATATCAACCCAACGCCCATGCGTATTTAAAAGAAGTATTTGGAGACGAACACGTATTTAGAGCTGGAACCGTAGGTACGGTACAAGAAAAAACAGCATATGGATATGTCAAAGGGTATGAAGAAGAAATGGGATTGGAAATGACTCCTTTTTCAGAAGCCAAACGACGAGATTTATCACACGAATGTGAAGGTGTAAAGCGTACGACTGGACAACACCCAGGAGGAATTGTAACGGTTCCTTTGGATATGGACGTTCATGATTTTACACCGGTACAATATCCAGCTAATAACCCCTATGCTGAATGGAAAACAACACACTTCGACTTCCATCAAATTCACGACAACATTTTAAAATTTGATATTTTGGGCCACGTCGATCCAACAGCGATGAAATTGATGGAAAGAATTACAGGTGTGGATGTTCGAACAATTCCTATGAATGATAAAGATACGATGATGATTTTTTCAAGCTGTGATTCATTAAATATTGATACAACGCGCTATTCGGAAATTACTGGAGCAGCTGGTATTCCAGAGTTTGGAACACCATTTGTTCGTGGTATTTTGGAAATGACAAAACCGACAACATTTGCCGAATTAGTCACAATATCTGGATTGTCCCATGGAACCGATGTTTGGTTAGGAAATGCCAAAGATTTGATTGATGCAGGCATTTGTAAGTTGAATGAAGTAATTGGGTGTCGTGATGATATCATGGTTGAATTATTAGGGTATGGTATGAAACCCAAACTTGCCTTTACAATCATGGAAAGCGTTCGTAAGGGAAAAGGTCTAAAACCAGAATGGATTACGGAAATGAAAGCTTGTAAGGTACCAGATTGGTTTATTGATTCTTGTTTAAAAATCAAGTATATGTTCCCGAAAGCCCATGCCGTAGCGTATGTTATGATGGCAGTTCGTATTGCCTGGTTTAAGGTGCATATTCCAAGAGCGTATTATTGTCAATATTTCTCGATTCGTTGTGATGCGTACGATATTCAAACCATGATTGCAGGAGAACAAGCCATTCGTCAGCGTATGGCTAATATTAAAGCGGCACGAGCGGATAAGACACAAAAAGTGTCGGATAAAGAATTGGCAATCTATGATGTATTGGAATTGGCTTTGGAAATGTCAGTTCGTGGATTCCATTTCTCTAATATTTCTATTAATCGTTCGGCTGCAACAGAATTTATAATGGATCCGGATGATGAAAAAGCGATTATTCCTCCGTTTACTGCCTTGGATGGATTAGGGGCTAACGTAGGTAAATCGATTGTAGCAGCTCGAGAAGAAAAACCTTTCCTTTCAAAAGAAGATGTTTTAAAACGCTCGCAGATTTCCAAAACATTGTTAGAAAAATTGGAACAAATGAACGCTTTAGAAGGATTGGATGAAGAAAATCAAATGACATTATTTTAGCGATGAGAAATCATCGCTTTTCATTTTTTTAGGATTGTGATACAACATATAAAAATGGGAAAAGAGGAGATAATCATGAATTTTAAAGATATAGATTTTTCGAAAGTATCACAAATATTGAATAGTATGAGTGATGAAGAAAAAGAAAACTTGGCCAATATGGCACAAGACATGATGAAGAATATGAATAAACCACAAGAGGAAGAAGTGGAAGAAGAAGCACAGGATATGTATTCTTTTTTGAATATTGAGGAAGAAGAGTATGCGGATCTTCCTGGTACTGTTTTGGATGAAATGGAACAAGCTTCAGAATTGGAACAATACTATGAGGATGTGAAAGAAAGCGACTTTTCAGCTTCTGCCTTATTTTATGGAAAAGCGGTATTGAATATGTGTCGAAAATATCAATATCCGATTTTTTCAAACCTTTTTGATGGATTCAAAAATGTGAATATGACCACATTATACAATTATTATTTTGTATTAATGAATGATGAGAATATTCGGAAATTGAGTGATGAAGGATTCGGAAATCAACAAGATTGGATTCAAGTTCGCTTATTGTTGCAACAAATGTATATTCTAGTGAATAGAGCAGAGTATGACACGATTCGTTATGAAGATATTCAAAGCATAAAAAACATTCTATTTGATCAAAAAGGGCTATTGTTAGTGAAAGAATGTATTTAATTTCCAACAAATGTGATAGAGTAATTTTAAAGTTTAGGAGGATTATATTATGAGAGATGAATTAATGTTTTCAATCATCGAAAAAGAAGCAAAGCGTCAACAAGGAAATATTGAATTAATTGCGAGTGAAAACTTTGTTTCTGCTGAAGTAAAAGAAGCGCAAGGTAGCTGTCTTACAAACAAATATGCAGAAGGATATCCAGGAAAAAGATATTATGGTGGATGCGTTCATGTGGATGAGGCAGAAAGTCTTACAATTCAAAGAGCTTTAGACTTATTTGGTGGAGATCATGTAAACGTACAACCACACTCTGGTTCTCAAGCTAACATGGCTGTTTATAATGTATTGCTTCAACCAGGGGATACTGTATTAGGAATGGACTTAGCCGCTGGTGGTCACTTAACTCACGGTCACCCTATGAACTTTTCTGGTACTTTATATAATTTCGTTGCTTATAACGTAAATAAAGAAACTGAATTGATTGACTATGATGAATTAGAAAAATTGGCTTTAGAAGTAAGACCAAAATTAATCGTGGCGGGAGCTAGTGCTTATTCAAGAATTATTGATTTCCCAAGATTAAGAGAAATTGCGGATAAAGCTGGATGTTACTTAATGGTGGATATGGCTCACATTGCTGGTTTAGTAGCAGCTGGTTTACACCCATCTCCAATTCCATATTGTGATTTTGTCACAACAACAACTCACAAAACATTAAGAGGACCTCGTGGTGGTATGGTTTTCTGTAAAGAAGAATTTGCGAAAAAATTAGATTCTAAAGTATTCCCAGGAATGCAAGGTGGACCATTAGAACACGTGATTGCGGCTAAAGGAATTGCTCTATATGAAGCAAGTCAACCTGCATTTAAAGAATATGCTGCTCAAGTTATCAAAAATGTTCAAGTAATGGTAAAAGGGTTCAAAGAAGCTGGATTCCGTGTTGTATCTGGTGGATCGGACAATCACTTATTAATGGTCGATGTTATGGCATCTATTGGTATGACTGGTAAACAAGCGGAAAAATTATTAGATGAAGCTGGAATTACTTGTAACAAAAACACAATTCCTTACGACCAACAAAAACCATTTGTTACTAGTGGTATTCGTTTAGGAAGTGCTGCTATGACTAGCCGTGGATTTAAAGAAAAAGAATTTGAACAAGTAACGCAATGGATGATTGAAGTGTTACAAGCAAATAATGAAGAAACTTGTGCTCGTGTTAAAGAACAAGTATTGGCTCTAACTAGTCAATTCCCAGCAGAGGCTGTTCTTTAATGATTTCTATTTATGCGGTTGGAAAGAACAAAGACAAAGCGTTACGTTCTTTAGAAGCTGAATATGTAAAACGATTATCTGCGTTTAATAAGGTAGAAGTCCTTGAATTAAAAGATGAACCAAACGATCATGTTGAACGTGAAAAAGAAATGGAACTAATTAAACAAAAAGAAGGAGAACGAGTTCTTTCGAAAATAAAGGATTCCGATTTTGTGGTTCTTTTGGATTTACATGGACAAATGTTAGATAGCGAATCGTTTGCGAAAAAAATCGAAGCTTGGCAAAGTAAGCATTTAGTATTTGTGATCGCAGGTTCTTTAGGACCAAGTGAAGAATTAGTAAAAAGAGCGAACTATCGTTGGAAATTAAGTGATTTAACGTTTACTCATTTAATGACACGTGTGCTGATTTTGGAACAAATATATCGTGGCTACATGATTAACAACAATCGTAATTATCATAAATAATAAGAAACCTCTTTGAAAAGTACTTACTTTTTAAGGAGGTTTTTTTGATTAATTACACTATAATTACGAACAAGAGAAAAAATTCACAAAATTTAGTTTATGAAAGCGTTCTTTTTCTTTCTTAATATTCAAATATTTTCATGGTGTGATATAATAGAGGAAACGTATAAACAGTAGGAGGATTATTCATGGCTAAAAAAACTGTTAAAGACCTTAACGTTGCTGGAAAAAAGGTTTTAGTACGTGTTGATTTCAACGTACCTAGAAAAGATGGTGTTATCACTGATGACAACCGTATTCAAATGGCATTACCTACAATTAAATATTTAATTGAAAACAATGCTAAAGTTGTCTTATTCTCACACTTAGGAAAAGTTAAAACTGAAGAAGACAAAGTTAAAAACAACTTAGAAGTTGCTGCTGTTCGTTTAGGTGAATTATTACCTGGAACTAAAGTAAGCTTCTGTCCTGTAACTCGTGGTCCTGAATTAGAAGCTGCAGTTGCTGAATTAAAAGAAGGAGAAATCGTTGTTGTTCAAAACACTCGTTACGAAAAAGGAGAAAGCAAAAACGATCCTGAATTAGGTGCTTATTGGGCTTCATTAGGTGATGTATTCGTTGAAGATGCATTCGGATCAGTTCACCGTGCTCACGCTTCTACAGTAGGAATCCCAACTAACATTGCTGAAAATGGATTAGGATTCTTAGTAGAAAAAGAAGTTACTATGTTAGGAAAAGCTGTTGATGAACCAGCTCACCCATTCGTTGCTATTATCGGTGGTTCAAAAGTTTCATCAAAAATCGATGTTGTTGACAACTTATTAAAGAAAGCTGACAAAGTTATCATCGGTGGTGGTATGGCTTATACATTCCAAGCTGCTCAAGGTGGTAAAGTTGGTACTTCATTATTAGAAGAAGATAAAATTGAATTAGCAAAAGAATACTTAGAAAAAGCTGGAGACAAATTAGTATTACCTGTAGATACAGTAATCGCTGATGCATTCTCTGAAGATGCTAACACTGGTGTAGCTGATGCTGGTGAAATCCCTGATGGATGGATGGGATTAGACATTGGTCCTAAATCAGTTCAATTATTCAAAGACACTTTAGCTGGAGCTAAAACTGTTGTATGGAATGGACCTATGGGTGTATTCGAAATGGAAAAATTCGCAGTTGGTACTAAAGAAGTATGTGCTGCAATCGCTGAATTAGAAGATGCTATTACTGTAATCGGTGGTGGTGACTCTGCTGCAGCTGCTAAACAATTAGGATATGCAGACAAATTCTCTCATGTTTCAACTGGTGGAGGAGCATCATTAGAATACATGGAAGGTAAAACATTACCTGGTATCGCAATCATTAGCGAAAAATAATTGAAGGAGAATATTAAAATGGCAAGAAAACCAATTATCGTTGGAAACTGGAAAATGAACAAAACACCTTCTGAAGCAGAAGTTTTCATGAAGGGAATCGAAGAAATCTTAACTGGAGAAGAAGCTGCTGATTATGGAATCGGTGCTCCATATGTAGATTTAGACGTATGTGTTAAAAACGCTAAAAACTTAATCATCGCTGCTGAAAACTGCAACGAAAAAGATTCAGGTGCATATACTGGTGAAGTATCTGTTCCAATGTTAAAAGAAGTTGGAATCACTTACTGTATCATTGGTCACTCTGAAAGAAGAACTTACTACAACGAAACAGATGCTGCATGTGCTGCTAAATGTAAACGTTTATTAGCTGACAACATCATCCCTATCTTATGTATCGGGGAAACTGAAGCAGAATACGATGCTGGAAAAACTGCAGATGTTATTAAATCTCAATTAAATGGATCATTAGCTGGATTAACTGCTGAAGAAGTAGCTAAAATCGTTATCGCTTATGAACCAATCTGGGCTATCGGAACTGGAAAATCAGCTAACGAAGAAACAGCTGAAAACTGCTGTAAATGTGTTCGTGACACTGTAAAAGAAATGTACAATGAAGAAGCTGCTGAAGCTGTACGTATTCAATATGGTGGATCTGTAAAACCAACTAACATTAAATCATATATGGCTTGCCCAGATATCGATGGTGCTTTAATTGGTGGAGCTTCATTAAAAGTTGATTCTTTCAAAGAAATTATCGACGCAACTAAATAATTATTTGATGTTTTAACATCTAGTGTCCAATGAAAATTGGGCACTTTTTTTATATGGAAAAGAGAGTGATTATCCACACAAAATGTGTATAAAATGTATACAACTGTTTTTTGTAGAATAGGAATTTATCTCTTTTTATTTAGTCTATGAATTTGAAAAAAAGCTTAAAATAAAGTCTTTTTTAAATGCTGTTATACGATGGGAAATGATTGATAAATTATAGTATTGTTTATATTATGTGTACAAGTTTGTTTGAAAAAAACTTGAAAAAAAGGGGGCTTGGTTGATTAATTGGCTATGATATGTTAATATAAGTCTGAACTTATTCCAGAAAAGGGGGTATAGTAGAAATGAATTTTGTTGAAAAAAACGGTAGTAAAATTGCTGCGGCATTATGTGTGGCTTCAAGTTTACCTGTAGTTGCAACTATTTACGCTCAAGGAAATCAACCGGATGCTCAACCAGATAACATGGTAAATGGTGAAGCTAGAGTTGCTAAGGGTTGGCAAGAAATTGAAGGAAAAAGTTGGTTCTTTAAGGAAAACGGATCCGTAGACAAAGATGCTGATAAAGTTTCAGTCGCAACAGTCTCTACTACAATTTCTGACAATGTTTCAGAAAACATTGTAGGAACAACAAAACAATATGTAGAAGAAATTAATTCACAAGAAGCCGAAATTACTGAAGAAGTAATCTATGAAGAATTAGAAGCACCTGTTTCAGAAGCCGAAGAAACAGTGATTGCCGAAGAAAATACATACGTTGAAGAAGTTGTTGAAGAAGCACCTGTAGTTGAAGAAACTCCAGTTGTTGAAGAAGTAATCGAAGTGGAAGAAGAAACTCCAGTAGTCGTAGAAGAGGAAGTTCCATCTGTAGAAGATGTTTATGAAGAAGATATTCTTGATAACACTCCTATTTACGAAGAAGAAGTTGAAGAACCAGTAATTGACGAACCTATATATGATGAGCCAGTATACGAAGAAGAAATTATTGCTCCTCCAGTATATGATGAACCAATTTACGAAGAACCTGTATATGAAGCAACATCTACTGGTCAAGCTATTGCAGATGCTGCTATGGGATTAATTGGTGTAACAAATGGTTGGCAATGTACAGAAGTTGCTACTCAAGCGTTAATTAATGCGGGAGTTCAAGGTGTTCCTGTATGTTGGCCGGATCAATATCAATACTATGGTACAGTCACTTATGAAGCACAAGTCGGAGCCTTAGCTTATTATTACAACGGTGGTAGAGGAGTTGACCATATCGCTGTTTATGTTGGAGACGGAATGTGTGTTCACGGTAACTTCGATGGACAAACAATTTATTATAGTGAAGTAACAGGGCAAGGTAGTCCTGACTACTACATCGTTTTTGAATAAATCAAACAAAAACTTGGGTAACACCAAGTTTTTTTTCTTTTTTAGAAGATTGAATCAATTTTCAAATGGAAGACTTTTCTTGTATTATATGGGTGGAGGAAAATGATATGAGAATAGGACAAGCGATAGATATTCATCAATTAGTTGAAGGAAGAGACTTGATTTTAGGTGGTGTAAAAATCGAACATACAAAAGGATTGTTGGGGCATTCAGATGCTGATGTTTTAACGCATGCGATTACAGAAAGCATTTTAGGAGCCCTTTGTTTAGGAGATTTAGGGAAACATTTTCCTGATACCGACCCAAAGTATAAGGGAGTTAACTCTTTATTTTTGTTAGAAAGTGTATATAATATGATGCGTGAAAGAGGATATAAGATAGGAAACGTAGATGCTACAATTTTAGCGGAAAAACCTAAAATGGCACCGCATATTATTTCAATGAGAGAAAATATCGCAAGATGTCTTCATTGTCATGTAGATCAAGTTTCTATCAAAGCCACACGAGGAGAAAAATTAGGATTCGTTGGTCACGAAGAAGGAATTGTCTCTATGTGTGTATGCCTATTGGAGGAAGATACGTGCGATTAATTATACAGAGAGTAAAACATGCCTCGTGTACAATTGAAGGCGAATTGTATTCAAAAATTGATAAAGGATATTGCGTTTTTGTTGGATTCACGCATGATGATACAGAAGAATTAGTATCAAAAATGGTTAATAAACTAACAAAATTACGTGTTTTTGAAGACGAAAACGGAAAAATGAACAAAAGTTTATCGGATGTTGGAGGAGCAATTTTATCAATTTCACAGTTTACTTTATATGCTTCTTGTAAAAAAGGAAATCGTCCGGGATTTACAGATGCGGCTAGACCAGAAGTAGCCATTCCTTTGTATGATTTCTTTAATGAAGAAATAAAAAAATCTGGAATTCCTGTACAAACTGGGGTGTTTGGTGCAGACATGAAAATAGATTTGTTAAATGATGGTCCGATTACCATTATTTACGATAGTCAAGAAATGTTTTAGGAGTAAATATGTTACAAATAGAATACGGATTAAATGATATTATTGAAATGAAAAAAGAACACCCATGTCACAAATCGAAAGAGTGGAAAATTATACGTATGGGTGCAGATATTCGAATTAAATGTATTGGTTGTGGAGCTAGCGTATTAATGCCAAGACAAAAATTCGAAAAGAAGATTAAAAAAGTTATTAGAAAAGCAGAAGAATCGGAGGAATAGAATATGGCATTAACAGCAGGAATCGTAGGATTACCAAATGTAGGGAAATCTACTTTATTTAATGCGATCACAAAAAGTCAAGTGGAAGCTGCAAACTATCCATTTGCGACAATTCAACCTAATGTAGGTGTAGTAGAAGTACCAGATGCACGTGTAGACCGTTTGGTGGAAATCTTTAAACCAAAGAAAACGATTTACACAACTTTTGAATTCACAGATATTGCAGGACTTGTTCGTGGAGCAAGCAAAGGAGAAGGATTAGGAAACCAATTCTTATCAAACATTCGCTTAACAGATGCGATTTGTCACGTAGTTCGTTGTTTTGACGATCCAAATATTACACACGTTGAGTCTTCAATCGATCCTATTCGTGATATTGAAATTATCAATTTAGAATTAGTTATGGCCGATCTTCAAACTGTTGAAAATCGAATTTCTAAAGTAGAAAGAAAAGCGAAAAGTGCAAAAGATAAGGAAGCACAAGAAGAAATGGCTTTATTGACACGTTTAAAACCATTATTAGAAGAAGGAAAACCAGCTCGTGCTTTAGAAACAAATGAAGACGAAGCAATGATTTTAAAAGGATACAATTTACTAACAAATAAACCAGTTATTTATGTATGCAACTTAGATGAAGAAGGGGTAATGGATCCTGAAAGCAATGACTATTATCAACGAGTTGCAGAATATGCAGCTAGTGAAAATAGTGGAATTGTGTCTTTGTGTGCAAAAATGGAAGAAGAACTATCTGGTTTAGACAAAGAAGAAAGAGATGAATTCTTAGCTGAACTAGGAGTAACTTGTTCTGGTTTGGATATTTTAATTCAAAAAGCATATGCAGTATTGGATTTGTGCACATTCTTAACAGCTGGTAGTGATGAATGTCGTGCTTGGACCTTCAAAAAAGGTATGAAAGCTCCTGACTGTGCAGGTGTTATCCACACAGACTTTAAACGTGGATTTATCCGTGCAGAAGTGTATCGTTTTGAAGATATTGACGCTTTAGAAAGTGAACAAGCTATTAAAGAAGCTGGAAAATTACGACTTGAAGGAAAAGAATACGTTGCTCAAGATGGGGACGTAATGCATTTCCGATTCAATGTTTAGGAAATGGTATGATGGATATTCAATCTTATTTCTATAGAGGAATTGCCGTTATTCTTGCGTTAGGTGTTCACGAAATGGCACATGCTCTTGTGTCTTACTTGATGGGCGATCCAACTGCTAAAGAAAAAGGGAGATTGACTCTAGATCCTTTAGCACATATTGATGTTGCTGGATTGATTTGTATGTTGATTTTTGGGATTGGTTGGGCTAAGCCAGTCCCTATTGATCCGCGATACTATAAAGATAGAAAAACGGGAATAGTATGGAATTCTTTTGCAGGACCAATGGCTAATTTTTTACTATCTTTTATTTGCGTTGTTTTGTTTTATGGTACGTATCGTTTCTTATACTCGATGGGGATTGCGGGAAGAGTAATTCAAACAATTTTGTCTTATACAGCAACAATTTCTGCATCGTTAGGAATATTCAATTTGATCCCAATTCCACCTATGGATGGGTCAAAAGTTTTGTTTGCTTTTTTACCAGATGACATATATTACAAAGCAATTCAGGAGAATAAAATTTGGACAATTATCCTTTTTGCACTGATTTTAAGCGGATTGATTGGCGGTCCAATTTCACTTTTGACAAGCAATTTAATTGATATCTTTTCGAATATTTGTATAAACATTTTATAAAATTGAGAGAAATCTCAATTTTTTTTTGCTTTTTTCACCAATATAATTTTAATGTAAGTATGGGTTCAGATAATATTAATGTGATTTTCGCGTTGATTTTAACGACGAGTCAATGCGATAGAGAAAGGAAGAAAAAAATGAAAAAAGAAAAATTAACCCTATTTTTTGAAAGCGAATAACAACGCTTAGACTTTATTGCAGGTCTTAAAAAACATCGAAACCTTAAAGAAGTAGAAGGAGGACAAAGTGCTTATTTTGTGGGTAATAAATCCTCAAATCCTTATTTCGGCTTAGTTGCAGAAAAAGAAATGAGCTATGCTGGTACTAAATTTGCAAATCAGAATCCATATTATGAAACGCATGGACTAAAAATTATTCCTTGTTCATTAACAGTGGAATATGGAGACAAAAGTACAAAATTAACTAAGAATTCAATGATTCTTTTGGAAATTTTAATTATGGATCCAACGATTATTCATTCGCGTGAAAACATTTGTAACATCTTAAGTGATTGTGCATCGCCTTTATCTGAAAACGCCCTAAATCAATGCGTGCACAGACTAAAGGAAAAATTAAAAGAACTATTAGATGAAGAACTTATTGATACAGAACGTGGCGTTGGATACAGATGGAAGTACGAAGTGAAGTGTTTCTATCGATAAAAAGTAAACGCTTACATTTTTTAAAAGGTTGACAATTTAATTGGAGTGTGCTAATTTTCTTGAAAACGCAATTTATTATCTGTATAATACGACTTGTGTCGGGAGGATAATATATGAACAACTTTGAGTCAAAACAAAAATTTATCGAAAGTTTTAAACAAGAAGTTTCAAGAACTTACGGACGCGAATTCGAAGATACTTATGCGATTGAACGTTATATCGCATTAGGTAACATGGTTCGTGAACACATCGGGTATAATTGGAAAGAATCAAAAAATGCAGTAAACAAACACGGAACTAAACAACTTTACTATTTCTCAATGGAATTCTTAATGGGTCGTTTATTCACAAGTAATCTTATGAACTTAGGTCTTTATGATGTTGTTAAAGAAGGTTTAGATGAACTTGGAATGAACATCAATGACATGGAAGAAATGGAAAGTGATGCTGGATTAGGAAATGGTGGTTTGGGCCGTTTAGCTGCTTGTTTCTTAGATTCACTTGCATCATTAAATTATGCAGGTCACGGAAACTGTATCCGTTATCGTTATGGATTGTTTAAACAAAAAATCGTAGACAATAAACAAGTTGAATTACCAGACTGCTGGTTAAAAAATGGAAACGTATGGGAAATTTGGAAACCACAACACGCAACTAGCGTTAAATTTGGTGGTTTTGTAGATGGTCGTATGGATCAATTTGGACACTTCCACTGCAAACACTATCCTGATTTCGTAGTGAAAGCAGTACCATATGATGAACCAATCGTTGGTTACCAAACTAAAACTACAAACACATTACGTTTATGGGATGCTCAAGTAGATGAAGAATTTGCTCAAGCAGGAAACTTACAAAAATACTTAAATGATGTTCAAGCGTTGACAACTAACGTTTATCCTGATGATTCAACTCCAGAAGGAAAAGAATTACGTTTAAAACAAGAATATTTCTTCGTATGTGCTGGTGTAGATCAAATCTTAAAATCACACTTACGTGTATATCCTTCTTTAGATAATTTAGGAAAAAAAGTTGCAATCCAATTAAATGATACTCACCCAGTATTAGTAGTACCAGAATTAATGCGTCGTTTATGTGATGACTACAACTATGGTTGGGACGAAGCTTGGGCTATCGTTCGTGAAACTGTAGCTTATACAAACCACACAGTAATGGCAGAAGCATTAGAAAAATGGGATCAAGGAGTTGTGGCAAAATTATTACCACGTGTATTCATGATCATCCAAGAAATTGAACGTCGTTTCAAAGCGGAAGTTGAAGCTAAAGGATTAGGATATTTATTCCACGCTGTTTCAATTTTAAAAGATAACCAAGTTCACATGGCTCACTTAGCTATCGTAGGTAGTCACAGCGTAAACGGTGTTGCTGCACTTCACTCACAAATCTTAATTGATGATGTAATGAAAGATTTCAACACTGTATATCCAGGAATGTTCAATAATAAAACAAATGGTATTACTCACCGTCGTTGGTTATTGTACTCGAACCCTCAATTAACATCTTTATTAGAAGAAACAATCGGAGATAGTTTTAAAACAAACCCACAAGATTTAGAAAAATTAATGGCACACGTTGACGATCCTATCTTACAAAAACGTTTCATGGATGTTAAATTAGAACGTAAACAAATTTTAGCTGAATATGTTAAAAAAGAATTAGGTATTGAAATTGATGTAAACTCAATCTTCGACTGCCAAGCTAAACGTTTACACGCTTATAAACGTCAATTATTAAATATTTTAGGTGTAATGCACACTTACTTGGAAATGAAACAAAACCCATATTACAGAATCTATCCAAGAACTGTATTCTTCTCAGCAAAAGCTGCTCCAAGTTATGCATTAGCTAAAGAAATTATCAAATTAATTAACATGGTTGCTAACAAAGTTAACAACGACCCAGAAACAAATAAATACTTAAAAGTTGTATTTATTCCTAACTACTCAGTATCTATTGCTGAAATCTTGTTAAATGCTGCAGACGTATCAGAACAAATCTCTACTGCTGGAAAAGAAGCTTCTGGTACTGGTAACATGAAATATATGATGAATGGTGCCATTACATTAGGTACATTAGACGGAGCTAACGTAGAAATCGTTGGTCAAGTTGGATACGAAAACGCTGAAATCTTCGGTTTACATGTTGAAGACATCAATGAATTAAAACGTAGAAACTCTTACAATGTATGGAACTACTATAATGAAAATGGAGCAGTTCGTCGCGTAGTTGAATCATTACGTAATCGTACTTGGTCAAATGATACTGAAGAATTCCGTTTAATCTACAATGATTTAATGATGAAAAACGATGAATTCTATGTATTAGCAGACTTTGATGCATACAACCATGCACAACGTCGTGTTTCTGAACGCTATAGAGACAGAAGCGGATGGGCACGCACAATGTTAATTAACATTGCTAAATCTGGATATTTCTCATCAGACAGAACTATCGAAGAATACGCTACTCAAATTTGGAACTTAGACAAAGTAAATTTTGAATAGTATTAAATTAAGCACCGTTTAACGGTGCTTTTTTCTGTTATAATACTAACGAGGTGAATAATATGAAACGTATTTTATTATTGGGAGCAACTGGTTCCATAGGATTACAAACTGTGGATGTAGTAGAACAACACCCAGATTTATTTACATTAGTCGGTGTTTGTGCCGGAACACAAACAGATGTGATAAAAGAAATTGTGAAAAAACATCCATCTATTCAAGTAGTTGGGATGGCAAAACCAATCACAATAGAAGGTTTTGAAGGTAAAATATATGAAGGCAATACATGCATGGTCGATTGTATACAAAATGTGGAATATGACATTTTAGTAAATGCAGTTGTAGGATTTAGAGGACTAAAACCAACTTTGGCTTCTTTGGAAAAAGGAATCGATGTTGCTCTTGCTAATAAAGAAAGTCTTGTTGCAGGAGGAATGCTAGTTAGAGAAACTTTGAAAAGAACAGAAACTAAATTATATCCAATTGATTCGGAGCATTCAGCTATTTTCCAATGCTTGCAAGGAAATTCGAAACGAGACATTAAAAGATTGATTATCACGGCTAGTGGTGGTAGTTTCAGGGACAAGACTAGAGACGAATTAGGGAATGTTACTGTAGAACAAACTTTAAATCACCCAAACTGGTCTATGGGGAAACGTATTACGGTTGATAGTGCCACAATGGTAAATAAAGGATTTGAGGTAATCGAAGCTCATTTTCTATTTGATTTGGATTACGATAAAATTGATGTCGTTCTTCATAAAGAAAGTGTTGTCCATTCAATGGTTGAATATAACGATAATGCGGTAATGGCACAATTAGGTTCTGCAGATATGAGGCTGCCAATCCAATATGCACTTTGTTATCCAGATCGGCCTGTATTGAAAGAAGATCGTCCTTATGATATGACAAAAACACACGATCTTCATTTTAAGGAAATGGATTTCGAAAGATATCCAATGTGTCAATTGGCTTATGAAGTCGGGAAAAAAGAAGGAAATCTAGGTGCTGTATTTAATGGTGCGGATGAACAAGCGGTTCAATTGTTTTTAGAAGAAAAGATTTCATTCTTGCAGATTGAAGAAAGTATTCAAAAGGCAGTAGATAATGCAACATATATTGAAAATCCTACTCTTGAAGAATTGGAAGAAAGCGATTTGAGAGCAAGGGAATTCGTACGGAATCTTTGGCTAGACCAATAAGAAATAATAAGGTACAATAAAACGGTAGTTAGGAGTGATAACATGAATAAAAAACATCTAGGAACTCTATTTGCGGGGATAATGGTATCTTCGTTAGCTTATCCGGTTGCACCTATTTATGCGATGGATGAATATAGTTATTGCGAACAAGTAGTTATTACAAATGCCACAGAATTTGTTGAAGTATATGCTAAATATCAAATGGAAATTGTTGATGAATTGGGTCAAATTGTAAATGTCTCAAATTTTCATACAGAAGTTACACTTGAAAATTATGAAATCATTCTATTAGGAAAACAAATCTATGACCAATTGCCTGAAGAAACAAGAGCAGAAATTGATGCGATTGTTTTAGAAAATACAGGTGTTCTTTATAATGATTTTGTATTAGCGGCTATCCAAATGAATGAGCAAGTGAATGCGGAAAAATCAGAGGAAGCTTCTGCGGAAGAACAACCTGAAGAAGTTGTAGGTCCGGAAAATGTACCTGCGGAAGAACAACCTGAAGTAGAAAATGCTCCAGCGGATGAAGAAACAAATCCAGAAGCAGAAGAAGAAATTGTAGTCGATCAAGAAGCAGATGCACAAGCGGCAGTGGAAAATGTCTTATTTGTAGCCGAAGCACCAGCTACGCAAGAAGTAGTGACTGCAAATTTAGATATGCAAACAATCGAATCTGAAGTACAAGTGGAGAATAAAGTAAACGTTGAAACTGTAAATGTTGAAGCACAACAAACAACAAAAAGTGCCGATCAAACAACTGCACAAAACTTTGTGAATTCATATTGTGTATTAAACGGTTCGATTATTAAGACAGTTACAACAGGAAATTATCATGTTTTATTAAATGGTTATAATGCATGGTATGAATTGTCGACAGCAGAAAAAAGTGAAGTAAACGCAATTTTGTACGATGCTGGAAGCCAAAGCTTTGCAAAATTATACAATGCGGCAAGAGATATTCGTATTTCCTTATCAGGAAATGGCGCTACTACTTCTCGCACAGTAAATACATCCGTATCGTCTAATTTAACATTCTATAGTGTTCTATGTATGATTTCGGTGGCGGTACTTGCTTTATTGACAAAGAAAAAAAGAACAAACTAAGTCCTTGAAAAAAGGACTTTTTTGTTTTTTACCGCTTATTTTGTTTTCTTGACTATGGATAATGAACATGGGATAATAGACAAGAAAAGGTGGGGATTTAGTAATGGGGATTTCTAGTAAACTAGGTTTAGGTCAAAAAATTCGTGATCTGATTATTAATTACAACGTTGTTCTAAAAAAATCTCAACTATATCGTAATGGCGCATATCAAAATGCAAAACCATTAGGACGAAATTTAAAGGATTACCAAAGCCATTTTTATTGCTTTTTAATAGATATAAATATTTGTTTGTTACCTGTGTATTTATGGGTGATTGAATTCTTGTTGATTTTATGTGGTATCATACCACCGCTTTTATTTGATTTCTTATTCTATATCATGTATGCGATGTTATTTATCATCGGAGCGGTATTGTTAGGTGTATTTACTGCATCGACAAAAGGACAAACCATTGGTGGGACATTAACAGGTATTAAAATCGTACAAAGAAATAAAAAGGAAGCCGCTCCTTTGATGTTGATTTTAAGACAAGCTTTAGGATTTGGGATTCCGCTTGTAGTATTTGGATACTTTTTCCAAATTGTTGGAATTATTGTATGGTGGATTATTACCGGTATTGTAATATTAATTACTCCAAACCAACAAAACTTATTCGATTTAGCGTTTGGATTGGTTTTAGTCAATGAACCAGATTATTCAAATGTTGAAGTAAAAGGTACAATAAAGAAACCTGCAGTTGAAAATGTACAGCCAGTACAACCGGAAGTTGTACAGCCGATTCCAATTGTTTCTGAAACACCGGAAGGAATTTGTCCTATTGATTTACATATTCGTTCAACTTATAGTGATGATGGCTCATACGATATTGAAGAAATCTTTAGACAAGCTAAAGAAAATGGAATGCAAGTTATTTCGATTACCGATCATAACTGTGCAAGAGCCAATGCAGCAGCCGAACGTTTTGCCCAATTGTACAATATCCAATATATTCCTGGAGTGGAATTAGACGGACAATATAATGGTGTTAGAATTCGTGTGCTAGGCTACTATATTGATTGGAATAATCCTGTTTTTGAAGAATTTGAAAGAGAGTCTTTAAAAAGAGAAAAGAATATTTCAATGTTACGTGTAAAGAAATTTGAAGAATTTAGTGGTATTGGTATCGATGTAGATTCTATTATCTCTTCTTCTCGTTTCCAAACAATTACACCAGAAGATATCACTAAAATGGTCTTTAATAATAAAACGGTACGTGAGCTTCCAATGGTTCAAAAATATATTAAAATGTCTAAATCAGAGAAAGAAGCACGTGCAAGATTTAAACATGGAATTTTTGGTACAAAAGGCCCATGTTATGTACAAGGAGACTATCCGGATATTCGCACATTAATTGATGCGATTCACGATGCGAATGGTATTGCCATTCTTTCAAGTTGGCATATGGATTCGATTAGTGATGATGGAATTGAAGTATTAATCAAGAGTGGATTTGATGGAACAGAATGTTTCTCTCCATTGGTGCATCCACAAACAATGACAGCTTTATTAAAGGTTACAAAAGCGCACAAAGGATTTATCACATGTGGTAGTGATTATCATGGAGCAATTAAACCAAATTATAAAATGGGTATGACAAATTGTCCGGAAAAAGCACTTCCATTAGTACGCGTAATCACAAAAGCAGCACAATAAGACAAGAATTCGTTCTTGTCTTTTCTTATATTTGTAAGCTATAATAGGTATGCTACAGCAATGAAAAGAAGAGTATCCTAATGGAATTTGATAGAGAGCATGTGTTTGGTGGAATCATGTAAAGGATGTTAGGTGAAGATGGTCTTGGAGCTTCCATAAAGGACGTATATCGGCGTTAACGATTTGAGGTGCATTTTTATGCATAAACTAAGGTGGTACCGCGAAGCTTTCGTCCTTGGATGAAAGCTTTTTTATTTTTTAGGAGGAATGTAATAATGATAAAAAAAGAACCCTATTATTTAACTACGGCAATTGCTTATACATCAGGTAGACCTCATATTGGGAATACTTATGAAATTATTTTAAGCGATGCGATTGCGCGTTTTAAAAGAGCACAAGGATATGATGTCTTCTTCCAAACAGGAACAGACGAACATGGTATTAAAATTGAAGAAAAAGCGAAAGCTGCTGGTGTTACTCCACAACAATTCGTGGATGAAGTTGCTGGGAAAATTCGATCAAACTGGGATTTAATGAATACAAGTTACGATTATTTTGTTCGTACAACAGATGAACAACACGTAAAAACTGTTCAAAAAATCTTTAAAAAGTTATACGATCAAGGAGATATCTATAAAGGATATTACGAAGGATTGTATTGTACACCATGTGAAAGCTTCTGGACTGAATCTCAATTAGTAGACGGATGTTGTCCAGATTGTGGTCGTCCAGTTCAACCAGCAAAAGAAGAAGCATATTTCTTCAATATGCAAAAATACGCTGGGCAATTAACACAATATATCGAAGAGCACCCTGATTTTATTCAACCAGAATCTAGAAGAAATGAAATGATTAATAACTTTATTAAACCAGGGCTTCAAGATTTATGTGTGTCACGTTCTTCATTTACTTGGGGTGTTCCAGTAGATTTTGATGACAAACACGTTGTATACGTTTGGATCGATGCACTTTCTAACTATATCACTACATTAGGATATAACCCTGATGGAGAAAGTGGAGAAATGTACAAAAAATACTGGCCAGGAACACACATTATTGGAAAAGATATCTTACGTTTCCACACTATTATTTGGCCAATTATCTTAATGGCATTGGGAGAACCTCTTCCTAAGAAAGTATTTGGACACCCATGGTTATTGATTGGGGATGGAAAAATGTCTAAATCTAAAGGAAATGTAATTTATGCCGAAGAATTGGTTGAAGCATTTGGTGTTGATGCCGTTCGTTATTATTGTTTACATGAAATGCCTTTTGCACAAGACGGAACAATTACTTGGGATTTAGTTATTGAACGTATTAATTCTGATTTAGCCAATATCTTAGGAAACCTAGTATCTCGTACTATTGCGATGGAAAATAAATACTTTGATGGAGTTGTGACAAACCCTGGTGTTGAAGAAGATGTGGACAAAGAATTAAAAGAAATGGCTACTTCTTGTTTAGCGAAAGTAGAAGCAAAAATGGAAAACTTCCATGTCGTTGATGCACTAAATGAAATTTTCGCATTATTAAGAAGATCAAATAAATATATTGATGAAACTATGCCATGGGCTCTTGCGAAAGAAGAAGATAAGAAAGATCGTTTGGCAACAGTTTTATATAACTTATTAGAAGCAATTCGTATTTCAGCAGTTTTATTAGAAAGCTACTTACCAGAAACTGGAAAGAAAATCTTAGATGCGATTGGAACAGAAAAACGTGATTTTGATACAATTACAGAATTTGGTCAATTAGAAACAGAAATTAAAGTAGCTGAAAAAATGGAACCATTATTTGCTCGTATTGATGCTGCTAAGTTTATGAAAGAAGTAGAAAATCAAAAAGAAGCAAAGAAAAAAGCCGAAGAACCAAAAATCACAATTGAAGATTTTTCAAAAGTAGAATTAAAAGTTGGTACAGTAAAAGAATGTTACCAACACGAAGAAGCAAAACACTTGTTAGTATGCAAAGTGGATCTTGGGAAAGAAACGCGTCAAATCGTAAGTGGAATTTCTAAATACTACAAACCAGAAGAATTGCTTGGAAAACAAGTTGTTGTTGTGACAAACTTAGCTCCAACTACAATTCATGGTATTGAATCAAATGGAATGATCTTAAGTGCCGATAGTAAAAAGAAAACTTGTGTAATCACTCCAGACAAAGAAGTAAAAAACGGTTCTACTGTACGCTAAGATATGAACGATAAACAAAAACTGATTTTTCGACAAATACAATTAGCTGGATTGGGCGTTATAGTGGCTTTATTTGGTATTATGAATCAAACAAAAAATATAACGTTTGTAGGAATATTTATCATTGTATTAGGGCTTATCAGGGTCTTTCTGATGAAAAAATTAGTTCATAAAATAGAGGATGAGGAATAACTCATCCTTTTTCTCGTTTGTGAAAATCTCCAAAAGGTTTTATAATACCTGACTTTGGTAACAAGCATCTAAATATAGTGATAGTTTTTAAAAAAGCAGT
>JAUNDJ010000132.1 GCA_030526175.1 Bacillota bacterium | reverse complement strand
AAGGTGCCTGACCTCTATTAGTTCCACTGTATTCTTTAAAACCTAATTTTGTTACATCAATACCTCTATGACCAGTTTTGGCTCTTTTCCACTCTTGTTTACCTTCTCGTATACTTTTTGTACTGCCATAATCAACATCACAATCATCATTCATACCATCAGATTTTTGACCTGAATTCATTCCCCCATTTGTTCTTTGATCTCCTATATGTCCATACTCATGAAAAATAAACATTGCGACGGCCATTACATTTCTAGAAAGCATTTTACATTTAGCTTTATCATCTATATCAGAAGCATTTGTACTTGCCAACCATTTTATTGCATCTGCACAAATTGTTATAGTTTCATTATTACCTTCAGCTAACCAAGTTGATGTTATTGCGATTGTTGGGCCATCTCCGTATTTAAAATCCTTTTTGATTTGGTCAACACTAACACCCGTAGTTTTGTTTATCACATCTAAAACCTGCTGATTTAGTAATTTGTCAGCATTTTTAACAATAGATTCAAATCTTTCTAATTCACTTCTTTCCAAATTAAAATTATTCAATTCTTCATCAGAATATTGTTTAACCTTAAACATTCCAGTTGGGTCTGTCGCATTCACCGGATTTCCAGCACAATAATTATACGGACTCATTCCAGCATACTTCTCGAATAGAGGGTCTACAGATAGCCACATTGCTCCCATAGGATCCAAGTATCTTGCGCCATAATAGTACAAACCAGTCTCGTTGTCCAACTCTTTAGCATTGAACAAGAAATTAGTAGAGAATTGGGAATTACGCTCTTCCACGAATACCTCGCCGTATGGAATGTATTCAATATGCTGAGCAATATTTCCATCAGCATCTGTCACATAGGAAGTTGAACCAAGATGGTCTGGGTGATAGAAGAAAATCAATTTTTCTTCTGCCTCGGAATCCATTGAAGAATCTTTCTCGACCTTCTCTTTTTCTGGTGCGGAGTATGTGAAGCCGAGTTCCTTGTATCTTGCTCCAATATTATCCTTTTGAATGTCAGAGATTTTCTTTCCTCCTGCCTGCTCCACTCTTCTCGGATCTGCTCCAAATCCATCTTCATTGCCTAATTTCGATGCAATTCTTTGGCTTGCGGCATAGATGTGCTTTGTGTAAGCTCCACCATTCGACACTACGAAATATGGACTCACGTAAGCTGTGAATTTGCAAATATTGGCGTTTCCACCGACTTTTTTGCCGTTCACATGCACCATCCCATAGGAAGGATTTCTTCTCGCTCGCCCTTGCGGGCTCGCGGAGGAATGTGGGGGCAAGGGCGTTCCGCCCTTTGCAATCCTCGTTTCCTGATTCCAACTTCTGCATTATTCAGAATTTATAAAGATCGCTTTTGATGTTTGCAAAGATAATTATCTTTTGGAAATCATCTTCACTATGTTTCATTTTCTTTTCCGCTCGTGCTTACGCACTCGCGGAAGAAGACGGGGGCAAGGGAATTCCGCCCATTGGAATTTTCCCGTACAATCTTAATCATTTACCACAAACTTAATTTTTGCATTTTCAAAATACCAATCTACATAACGATCATCATTCGTCATGACTGTCATCAATAAACATGACCCATTTACATCTTCCGATTCTTCTATATTTAATATCATATCGACGACTCCAATAAATCTATCAATACAAGAAGACCACCTACTATCCTTCGATAGTTTTCCTTTTGCAACAGTCCAACCTTCAATGATTAAAGTGCATTTTTTTTCAATAAAAACCTTCTCGTCTTTTGAATAATAGCTATCAAATGAAATTTCAATTTCATCGTTATCACTGTCATACATAAAACGATACGAGTACAAGTCATCAAAACAAAAATTCATAATTTTATTTTATTGGAATGTGAGCATCAGGACTTTTCCTATCTACTCGCATTAAATTTTTATCATAGTTAATTATGTTCTTTCTTGTTCCATATTCCACATGCAAATGATTTGTAGTTGTTTGTCCTTGAGGTGGATCTATTCGAACTTTTATATTTCCATGACCATAATGAGTACCTTGTGGGCTTGAATGTAATTTCTTAAAACCTAATTTTTCTAATCCTTTTTCCAAATTTTTTCTTTCTAATTGTCCTGCTTTCTGAAGAAACTTTTTAAATTGGCTTCTTCCATAACCTAGAGACTTAGCACCCATTTTAGAGACGGCACCAAATGCCTTCTTAATTACAAATCCTCCACAAAAAATTTCAAATTCCGGATATACATTTTCTAGTCCTTTTTCTACTGGATACCCACCAAAATTACTTCTATACGCCTCAATAGCCTCATCACTAAATCTATTGACATTTTCATTTGCTCTATTGCCACCGCTAATAAATTTATCTCCTATCTGAAGATTAACCTTCTTATCTCCTTCAGTAAATTCAAATCCTTGATCCTTCATCATTTGAATCGCATCAGAAGGATTTACGTTAAGAGCCTTGGCCAATGTATATGCATTGTCATTTTTCTGAGCAATCCAATTTCCATCAGCATCCTGTTCCCACATACCGTCAGGATCTATCATTTTGATAGGATTAGAAAGGCAATAATTAAATGGAGATATTCCCGGACGGTTCTCCCACATCGGATCCACACTCAACCACATTGCTCCCGTAGGATCCAAGTATCTTGCGCCATAGTAGTACAAACCAGTCTCGTTGTCCAACTCTTTAGCATTGAACAAGAAATTAGTAGAGAATTGGGAATTACGCTCCTCCACGAAGACTTCACCATAAGGGATATATTCCACATGCTGAGCAATGTTTCCATCGGCATCAGTGACGTAAGATGTAGAACCAAGATGGTCTGGATGGTAGAAGAAAATCAATTTTTCTTCTGCCTCGGAATCCATTGTGGAGTCTTTCTCCACTTTCTCCTTTTCTGGAGCGGAATATGTGAAGCCAAGTTCCTTGTATCTTGCTCCAATATTATCCTTTTGGATATCTGAATATTTCTTGCCTCCTGCCTGCTCCACTCTTCTTGGATCAGCTCCGAAGCCGTCTATATTGCCAAGTTTGGATGCGATTCTTTGATTTGCCGCATAGATATGCTTTGTGTAGGCTCCGCCATTCGACACTACGAAGTATGGGCTGACATAGGCTGTGAATTTGCTGATATTGGCGTTTCCACCGACTTTTTTGCCGTTCACATGCACCATCCCATAGGAAGGATTTTTTCTCGCTCGCCTTACGGCTCGCTCGAAGGGGATGGGGGCAAGGGCGTTCCGCCCTTTGCATTCCTCGTTTCCATGAACTTAGCTTCTGGTATATTCAGAATTTATAAAGATCGCTTTTCAAATCATTGATTTGATTTATACAAAGATAATTCTTTTTATGGAATCATTTTCATTTGTCATCTTCTTTTCCGCTCGTGCTTACGCACTCGCGGAAGGTGTGGGCAAGGGCGTTCCGCCCTTTGCAATTCCTCATATCATTCAACATAAATAGAATTGATAATGTCCATTTTTTCCTGATAATTGAATTCTGCCAAAGGTTCAAATGATTGAATTTCGAATTCTATACAAAAACCATCTGTTGATTTCACAAAACAATTAATATAAATACATACCCCATATTCTTTTTTTTCTATATCTAAGATATTTCTCCTTTTAATCGGATGAAATCCAACAAATACAAATTTATCATAACCATTATCTAATTTTTCCTCTGTAAAATCATATATATTTTCACAAAAGGGCATCTGTACCTGACAAGCAGATATAAATTCAGAAGAGTTTGATATATTTCCTTTATATACATAATATAAAAACCAATTTTCTCTTATAGTATCTGCGATGAAAATATTTTCACGGATATTTCTATAATCTACATACACAACATCTGAATAGATAGACGGTACATGACCTTCTCCTAGTCTTTTGTATTTTGACGGTAACGAGAAACTTATAAAATGATCATCAATAGTACATTCGTACTTGTCAACTTCTACTTTATCTTTTTTTTCGAAAACTAAATTTTCTCTACACAATAAAAAAACAAAAAACAGAATAACAAAAATCAATATGAAACGGAACTTCAACATATCAAAATCTTAATTTATAAAATTTATATTTATCCTTTCGATTCTTATAGTAATTACATTGTGCTTTGTTACGTCCAAACTTATTAGACATAGTTTTTACATATCCAAAGTTTGTTTGACCAGCATGAGATGGATTTAAACCGAAGTTATCAGTTAAGCTTACATGGTTATCTTTAACATTTCCTATATGCCAATTACCACTATTCATTAACATTGATGAAAAATCTCCATCTTTGTGCCTATCAGGATGTCCCATACCTGCATTATGACCAGCTCCATGCAAAACCAAAAATGTTGCCAAGCCAATCGCATCCGTATTATATTCACTTGCTGCATCTACAATACCAGTTACATCAAGTGCAATGACTGGCGTTTTCTTTCCTGAAAGATCCAAAGAAGAGTGTTCTGGAACATCCTTACCGCCTTCCCAAGAATTTCTATAGTCCTCACACCATTCAGGGCTTTTTTGGCAAATGAAATCATGAAGTGGGAAAGTAACATCAGTGCCCTTTCTCTGTCGTAAAGGTCCAAATGCGACATATGAGTCTGTATTATCCATGTATTCTGGATCAAAATCTTTTCCTCCAGGAGCCAACATCATTCTAGTTTCTAATCCTAAACTTTCAAACGCTTGATTCACGCTTTCTATTAGTTTTTGGACATCTATTTTTTTCTCTGTTTGTAAATCTACCAAATAAATCATATTCTCTCTTCCATCCGGATCCACCAATTTCACCGGATTTCCCGCACAATAATTGTACGGAGACATTCCAGCATACTTCTCCCACATCGGATCCACACTCAACCACATCGCTCCTGTCGGATCCAAGTATCTTGCGCCATAGTAGTACAAACCAGTCTCGTTATCCAACTCTTTGGCATTGAACAAGAAATTAGTAGAGAATGAATTGTTTCTTTCTTCCACAAACACTTCTCCGTATGGAATGTATTCAATGTGCTGGGCTATATTACCATCTGCGTCAGTGACGTAAGAAGTTGATCCAAGATGGTCTGGATGGTAGAAGAAGATAAGCTTTTCTTCTGCCTCGGAATCCATTGTAGGCTCGTATTCCTCGTCGTCCTTCTTGCCATTGCCATCACTGTAATCGATGTTTAGGGCTTCGAATCTGGCTTTTATAGTTCCAGACTGATTGTCATCATACTTCTTGCCTCCTGCCATCTCCACACGTCGAGGATCTGCGCCAAATCCATCCACATTGCCAAGTTTGGAAGCGATTCGCTGATTTGCCGCATAGATATGCTTTGTGTAGGCTCCGCCATTCGACACTACGAAGTATGGGCTGACATAGGCTGTGAA
>JAUNDJ010000131.1 GCA_030526175.1 Bacillota bacterium | reverse complement strand
AATTTGAATTCTAAATTACAATAAGTATGTGCTTTTTCTGTACATTTTTAAATCCGTGGAATTATTTTGCGCTTACAAAACTTCTGTGGAACAGTATCGTTTTGGCATTGTTGATGTTCCGGATAGTGATTATGTTTCTATATTGCTTACGTTTAATTCTTTACCGGATGCTTCTGAATTGAGAAGAAGAGCTAATTTATTAGCGGATTATGCACATTTTATTGGGGCAAAAGAAGTGATGATTGGTGGGGCTTTGTTTTTTATGCCATATCTTATTGATGCACTGAATGAATATTCGATTACTTCTTATTTTGCGTTTAGTAAAAGAGTGAGTGAGGATATTATTCAGGAAGATGGATCTGTGTTAAAGCGTTCTGTATTTGTGATGGAGGGGTTGATAAAGAATAATTGAAAAAAAATTAAAAATTTAGTTCGGTTTTATGAAGAAAGCTACATATATAAGTGTAAGCAGAAAGAAGTGATGTGTATGAAACATTGTTGTTCAACAAAGCTACTGGTTATAGCTTGAAGATATATCGCGGGATGGAGCAGTGGTTAGCTCGCTGGGCTCATAACCCAGAGGTCGTTGGTTCAAATCCTTCTCCCGCAACCATTTGTTTAAAAAGTTTATTAAATTAGTTCGGTTTTAAAAATTTATTTACATATATAAGTGTAAGTAGAAAGGGTGAGTAATAAAGATATTTTTAAAATGAATGATCCTTTTAAGAAGGATGAAAATCCGTATGTTCCTGAATACGATGTTGAAGAGGTTTTGGATACAGCCATTGAAGTAACAGAGTGTATTGTGGAAGCGGTATCGGATATTCTTGATTTCTTTTTCTGGTAAGAGATTACCTTTTACGAACTGGATGGTTATGCTTTTCTTTCCAGGGGTTGTGATAAAGCAATTTTAGAACGGAGTGATTATTAAAAACAACATAACAACTAACAACAATAAAAACTATTCTTATATCGCTACGGAATGTGGTAGACAGGCTTATGAACAATCTGTATTGGATCGTATGAATGGTAGAGCTGGCGCTTATACACAAACGGGTTCAAAAGGGATTGCTTTCGAAGTTATGGCTAATGATTTAAAAAATCTAACCCAACCGGGTACGGTTACCAAATGTACGGTGAATTCCACGGCCAGACAGCTTGATGCTGTTACTCTAAAAGGCAATAAGATTGTGGAAAGAATCCAGTACAAGGATACGGTTAGTCCGAGTGGCGTTAGAAATACTGTAAAGCGTATGGCCAATGGGCAATATCAACAAGCTACTATGTATGGTACGAAGGAGACGGCTGCTCTTGTGAATGAGAGATGTGCTTCTCAGGGTGTTTCGAAAACTATGCATTCTATGGGTATTTCTTCGGAAACAACAGCTCGTATGGGTGATAAGTTTTTGGGTAACATGCCTAGTGCAACTGGTTTGAAGAATGTGGCTACGAGCTCTGCTGCTCTTTCTGGAGGCTTAACAGCAGGTGTGGAAATTGTCAAATCTATCGCTAATGGAGATAGCGCGGGAGAATGTGCCAACCATGTGGTTACTAAGGGTGCTGAAAATATGATCTCGGCTGCTGTAGGCTCTGTTGTGACAGAATCGGCAATTGGTGCTGCCGCAGGAATATCGGCAATGGCTGCCTTACCAGCAGCTCCGGTAATAATGGCTGGTACAGCACTAGGAATTGGAGCGAGCATGGTTGCCCATGAGGTTGTAGACGGAGCATTTGGCGAATTTGGAGACGCGATTGAAGAAGTCGTTGATAATGTTTCGTTTGCGGTAGAAATGGTTGTTGATGATGTAGTAGATACAATTGAATCCTTCTTTGATGGAATCTTCGGATTCTGGTAATAGAAGGTTTATCACAGAAGGGAGTGATGTGTATGAAACTCTATTTATTCCAGTTTATTAAAAACTTTAGAGTTATCTGTTCAACAAAGTTACTGGTTATAGGTTGAAAATATATCGCGGGATGGAGCAGTGGTTAGCTCGCTGGGCTCATAACCCAGAGGTCGTTGGTTCAAATCCTTCTCCCGCAACCAATTTATTTTTTTGGGGAGGATAAGTCTAAAAACAACAAAGATCAAAAGAATATGAAATGGAAATATGTACTAAATGGTTCTATGGGGACATTAGCTATTTTAATTGTATTAAGTTTAATTGTTTTCTTTTATACGCGAGATTATGAGAATCCTGTAAAAGTAGAGATTAAGGAAGAATTGATTCCTGTAGAAACATTGGTGACAAATGAATATCATTTTACAGAACTATTAGAATTTTCGGATTCTAACGATTGGATAGTATTTGATTCTTTGAGCGAAAATAAATATATTGCTAGTGTTGAAGGAATGGTGTATACAGAAACGGATCTTCGGAATATGAAGTGTAAAACAACAATATTAGGTAATAAGATGAAAAAAGTAGTCTTTACAATTCCTCATTCACGAGCTTCAAATGTATATATTGATCATTCTTCTATCACTGTATTGGAACAAAGAAATGGACTTTTTAATCCTATTTATCCAGAAGATACAAATAAACTATTAGAAGAATTGGAAAAGAATAAGGTTAAGAAGATTGAAGAAAATGGACTATTAGAACAAGCAGACCAAGAAGCCATTGATATTTTGGAAAGACATGTACACGATACATTTGGAAATGATGTGGAAGTGGTTGTTAAGTTTAGTTAGTAAAAATAAGAAGAAGGGAAGTGATGTGTATGAAACATTACTCATTCCAGTTAAGAAAACTTTAGAGTCATCTTTTCAACAAAGTTACTGGTTATAGGTTGAAGACATATCGCGGGATAGAGCAGTGGTAGCTCGTCGGGCTCATAACCCGAAGGTCGTAGGTTCAAATCCTTCTCCCGCAACCATTGTGTATAAAATTAAGTTCAAATATATAAATAAAAATGAGAAAAGAAAGAAGGGATACCCGGTGTTAACAGTACAATACAAAATCTATATCATACTCTTTATTATGACGAAATTTCATTTTCTCAAGAAGATTATCGAAAGCTTCAAAATCATTTGTTGAAGATTACTAGAAGAGCATTAGAAGAAGTTCGAGTATATGAAAATTCCGTACATTATGAAGAATTAAAAGAAAGATGTTATGAAGAATTAATCTGTACTTTGTCAAAAAAGCTTAAGAAACCAGAGGACATAAATGTCTATGGATACTTGTACAAAGTTGCGCTTAATACGGCAAAAAACTATTTTATGAAAATAGAAAACAAAGATGCCAAAGGAAGCTTTTATCAGTTTGTATCCATCGACAGCACTGTTACACAAAAAGAAGACGAACTATTCTTAAGCGAAGTTATCTCTGACAAAAATACTATGACCGAAGATCAATTCTATATGTATTGTATTCTTGAAAAATACAAAGAAGTATATGGATACGATTGGATGATAGAAAAGTATTTTTTCGGAAAAACAAATGTACAAATTAGTCAGGAAACAGGAATATCCGATTCTTTCATAGCCAGAACCATAAAAAATCTAGTAAATCTGATCAAAAAAGATTGTATAGATTTCAAATAAGGATAGAGAAATCTATTCTTTTCTTTTTAATCTTAGATTAAGAAATTACATATATTAACTTCAGACTCCAACGATATCCTATAAGCGTAAAAAGGAGCTAGAAAGCTTCAGGAGGAGAAGAAAGTTATGAACACAACAACAGTATTATCAATCATCGCATTAGGACTTATCGTATTAGGAAAAGCATTTATTTTTAAGAAAATGAATGTGGAGATGTGGAAAAGTTTAATTCCAATCTATAGTGATTACATCTTGTTTAAGAAAGTGTGGAACACGAAGATGTTTATGGTTGAATTATTATCCACAGTAGCTGGAGGAGTAGCATTAGCTGTAGCACAAACATTAGGACACACAACAGCAGCTTCCTTATTAGTCGGATCATCTATGGTATTTGGAGCCGTATCTATTGTGATTTCAATCGCAGTACTTGCAAAACTAGCCAAAGCATTTGGACACGGATTTGGTTACACATTAGGATTAATGTTCTTACAACCAGTATTCATGCCAGTCTTAGGATTTAATAACTCACAATATCAAGGAGCATAATATAAACTAGGTCGCAAAAAGCGTCCTTTTTTACAAACAAAGAACCAAACAAAAATAAAGGAAACTAACATACAAAAAAGGAGAAACGAACATTTTTTCGACTAAGACCTAAAAAATGACCAAAAACTATGTGCATAACTCATAAAAAATAGCTCTTAGTCGAAAATATATGGGGACAAAACACTAAAAATAACCAAAATAATTTGAAATTGTATTCAAATAATATACAATATTATTGTTTACAACGATATTTGTTCAAATGTTCGTTGTGGAATATACTGCTTTAGAAGGATTGACACAGTTCTTTTTCTACGGGAACGTGGTCGAAAGTCAAGAGTGGAATATACTGCTTTAGAAGGATTGACACTGTTTTCCAAATCTAGGTTCTTTTTTTGTTAGAGTGGAATATACTGCTTTAGAAGGATTGACACCGTGAAACGTTTCCAACGTGATTTACTGAATAGTTTCGTGGAATATACTGCTTTAGAAGGATTGACACTTTAAATAACATTGAATATTGTGGGAAACACAAGAGTGGAATATACTGCTTTAGAAGGATTGACACCTGCTGTGCATGTAATACTCTAATATACTACAGTGAGTGGAATATACTGCTTTAGAAGGATTGACACTATGTTTGAGCATACGATGTCATTGTAGTTCACTTTGGTGGAATATACTGCTTTAGAAGGATTGACACCCTTCGTTAATTCCGACTTCAAAGCGCATGCTATGTGGAATATACTGCTTTAGAAGGATTGACACCAAAAGATTGGATAGTATCTTCTTTATTAATAATTTTGTGTGGAATATACTGCTTTAGAAGGATTGACACGCAATAGAGTGAGCAAATGCTACTGATTGTAATACTTCAGTGGAATATACTGCTTTAGAAGGATTGACACAAATCAACGTAAATTACGTTGTAGTGGGTACGCGTTTGTGGAATATATTGCTTTAGAAGATTTATTATTTTATCTGTTTATTTATTATCTATTCTGGTAATAAATGATTTATTCTGGATGATGAATTATGAACTATTTTGTTTATGTGTTGTGTCAAATTACTCTAATATAGAGTTTTGAGTGTATCAGATTACTATATTAGAGTGTTTATTTGGGTAAAAGAAAAACTGGTTCAATTTTTTGACCAGTTTTTTTTATCTTGTTAGTATTAGTATCCTAATTCTTTTTCTACTTTTTTGTATTCTTCTTCATCAATAGATCCATCGTGTTTCTTTTGTTCTACCCATAATTGTGTAAGCGCAAAATAATTCCATGGATTTAAAAATGTACAGAAAAAGCACATACTT
>JAUNDJ010000130.1 GCA_030526175.1 Bacillota bacterium | reverse complement strand
TATACATACATTTATATATACGATTCTAAATTAAGAATCTCACATATACTGACACCATTTATGTCATTAACTTTAAAAAACAAGAGTTCTTAAAAAAAATACGCATTCATCTCCAGCTTATAGAAGCTGGAGTATTCTGCTGTTTTAAGATAAATTGTTCTCCTTTTCTCTTTACACTTTTAGAATAGAAAAGGATTATTAACACAAACCGTTATTTTTCTTAAGAAAACTTAAAAAAAGAAATGTGCGAACACATTTCTATAGGATAATGGAGATTAGAATAAAGATGGTTAAACTGATCGCAATAGAAATAGAACTTACAGCTCCATAGACTTCGTCTTTGCATCCACAAAGATACGCATAGGTTGGAGAAATGCTTGTGGCTGGGGCAAAGATACAATAGAGTAGAGCTTTCTTTTCTAATAGGCTAAACATTGGGACTTGGAAGATCAAGAATCCAAAGATAAGGCCTAATCCATAGCGAATAAGTAATACATTTATGACATCTTTTAAATCGTTTTTATTAATTTTAATGTCTAATACGATTCCAATCATGATCATGGTAATTAGAATGGATGGAGCTCCTAACATAGCGGCTACATCGCTGACTTGTTCGGGAAGCTTAATTCCGAATAAGGAAATTACTAACATGACTAGATATGTATCGAATGGAACGGATCCGAATAGTTTGGAGGCCATGAATTTTAATTGTTCAATGACACTTCCTCCTTTTCCATCGACTTCTCGTTTGGCCAAAGGATAGATCAATCCGATACTGAAGATACTATTTCCAATGTCAAAGATGGAGTTGACTACGGTTCCAAACGGATCCATAATGCTTCCAACAAAGGGTGTAGTAAAAGCTCCTATGTTGTAGCCAGAACCCTGTATCATATATTCGGCTCTTGTTTGAGCGGATTTTTTTCCAGCAAGTATTTTTGCCAACCCAATACATAGTATGTTGGTTACTAACCCGATTAGGAAAAATAAGATTAGTGAAGAGCTGGCTTGAAAGTTTCTGAAGTTGGCTACGAATGCACATGGCAAAGTAATATACATCAGAATGGTTCCTAATACATTTTTATCTTCTAATTTTAATTTCCCACTGGTTTTTAGATAATATCCCATGAAGATGAAGAATATATATCCAGCGGCTTTGAATAATACAGCACTCATAATTTTCCTTCTTTCTAAAACAAGTTGTATTATAGCTTACTTTTGGTAAGAAGCAATCTTTTGTTTGTAGAAATAGTAACTATCTTTTGGGATTCTTTTACATTCATTTTCTTCGGTATTACTTCGGTCTACAAAGACGAGTCCATAGCGTTTATCCATTCCTTGACTGGAGCTTAATACGTCTAAGAACGACCATGGTGTATAGCCAATAAGTTCTACCCCGTCTTCAAGGGCATCGCCCATACCTTGGATATTTTCTTTTAAATAATGGATACGTTCAGGGTCGTGTACTTGTCCATCTGCACTAATTTCTTCGTTTGCGCTCCATCCATTTTCCGTAACCATTACGGGTAAATGGTATAGATTGTAGACTTTTCGAAGCGCATAGTGTAGTCCAATTCCATCTCAGTTCCAGTTGTATTCACTATATGGCGTATATGGATTTTTATAATATTGATAAACGCCAACCTTGCAGCGTTCTTGTCTTGGTAGAGCTTGTCCTTGGTATTCGCCAAACATTTCTTTTCCAATGTAGTGTCCAATCACGGATGTACAATACCAGTTTAATCCTAGATAGTCTGGTTTGGCATTGGCCAGAATTTCTTCGTCTTCTGGAAGCATATCGAATAGAATGCCTTCTTTTTCTAGATAATTTAAAAAGTACTTTGGATATTTTCCATATACGTGTACATCGATTAATGAGAAGACTTTGATGTCATCTTCGTTATAGGCAATCATTATATCTTTTGGATCGGGACTGGCTGGGTATACGGTTGAATAGGAGATACATGGTCCAATCATCCCTTGAAGCTTCATACTGCGATATTTTTTAATGACTAGGGCATTTGCCAAGGACATATGATGAAAGGCTTGATATGAATCTTTTAGATTGTCTAGGCCTTGGAAAGCGGGTATGGCTGTGACAATGCTTTGTTCGTTAATCGTTAGCCAGTATTTTACTTTGGTTCCATACTCTTGGAAGCATAGACTACAGTAGTCGACAAAATCTTGGATACAATTTCGGGATAGGAATCCTTTATTTTGTTCCACTTCCCATAGTGGCAAATCAAAGTGGTATAGAGTGACAATGGGTTCAATGCCATTCTTTAATAGTTCATCAAATACGGCATGGTAGAATTCTACGCCTTTTTTATTGATGTCTGTATTATTGTTTGGAAAGATGCGTGACCAGGCAATGGACATACGGAAGGCTTTTAATCCACATTCTTTCATTAATTGGATATCTTCTTTGTAGTGGTGATAAAAGTCAACGGCCACATCGGTGGATGCGATACCTAATTTTTCTTTGTTCTTATCGCTACGAATATCGGCGATACTTAAGCCTTTGCCATCTTCTTCTCTGGCTCCTTCGACTTGAAAAGCACTGCTGGCTCCTCCCCATAAAAATTCTTTTGGAAAACTCATACGAAATACTCTCCTCTTTCTTTTCTCTTATTATACTAAAAAAAGAAGTCTTAGACTTCTTTTGGATAATATGTATTATATTTTTTTGGTTCAATCCAATATGTTTTTTCGGCAATTTTTACTTTAAACCCATCTAATAGTAATTTCTTTTGTGTCATATTTCCTAATACATTCACACATCCCCAAAATGTTCTCTCACTCGCACTCTTTCCATCAATAAAGTATTCCATAAATAAAACTCCTTCACACAAGTACGAAGTATATAGGAAAAGAATATTTAAACAAGACTTGAATTTTCTTTTTTTCTATGAATGGGCTTTCATAGATACATCTAAATCCCCGTCCTCGTTCACAAAATATCCTGCCTTTTTATCATATGGAATGGTAATCTTTTTATATTCGTTCATTAATGACTGATACGTTGCATCCATTTTCTTTGAAATAGAATCGATATGGATTGTATAAAATTGACTTCCATCTTTTCCATACGAACAGTTCTCATAGTTCAGAACTATATTTCCTTTTGAATCCATCATCATATTTTGAAGACCGTATTCTCCGACTAAACGAGCATAGCCACTAAAGATAAGCTTTTTATCTTCCATCTTAAACTTGGTTAGAATCGTATCTCTTTTTCCATAAGAGCTACAAGTCACTAGATAAGAGCCATAGATTCCTACCCCTTGGATGGCATATGGAAGATTGGTAGTGTCATTGACTAAAACTGAATTTTTAATACTTAAGCCATATATATGTTCTAAACGAAAAGAAACACAAGGATTAAAAGATACCTTATATACAAAGATTTGTGAGTCTCCTGAAAAAGTGGAGATATACAATTTCTTAGTTAAAGGCTCATATTTCACACTGGCAGCATTTCGTTTAATTTTAGAAAAAGAGCGTAGTAATGTAGAAAAACGATATGGACAATGCTCCTTCTTTTTATGATAGTAAGCATAATAATATTTCGCCAACTCTAAAGGAAAGACATCGTTGATACAAACACGACCAATAATACCCGACTCTTTTAATGCCAAGACTTCTCCATTCATACCCATAATAAATAAGACATCGTGCAAAGGATCGTAAGAAATACCTCCCACATGCGCATAACGAAGCGTAGAAGGAAGTTCAATTGTTCGAACATATTCCCCCGATTTCGAATACACAAGCAAGATCGAAGGATCACCATGTTGTCCATGTGCACTCAAAAACAAATACTCTGAAGACGTACAAAAACCCTGTAAACGATATCGATGCGGATATTCCAAAGAATAAGGTAAATGCGAGATATCAATACCGGATTGAAATACTTTCTTAAACGCATCCTCACTCTTCCCTTTTAGTGGTGGTTTTATTCTTGATAGTAATGGTTTCATAGATAAAGTATAGCACATAAAAAGCACTTACCTTCATTTGACAAAAGTAAATGCTTAATTCAGACATATTATCTCCTATTTGATTTTTTAATATCAATTTCATCGTAACCGCAAAATAATCACATGTAATTAATTATATAAAAATACGCAATGTTCTTTGTGAGATTAACTCATGTTGAACATTGCGTTTTATTTACAGCGGCTTTGCATGTATTCGCTTCAGGGTAAGAACTCATCTAATATTTCTTTGTCGTTGAAAATATCCTGGCTTGGCAAGTATGTAAAGATCTGAACCAGATATTTATATGGATCAATTCCATTTGCTTTGGCTGTTTCAATGATTGAATATGCACAGGCACTTGATTCTGCTCCTGTTACACTGGTTGAAAACAGCCAGTTCTTTCTTCCAATCGCAAATGGTCTTATGGTTCTTTCATCAAGGCTGTTTGTCATTGGAATGTATCCATCATTAATGTATTGTCTTAATCCTTCTTCATGGTTCAAAACATAGGTAAATGCAGTTGTAAGTTTCTTGCTCGTGGATAGGTTCTGTTTTTCTTTGCACCATGAAAAGAAGTCATCCAACAGTGGTTTTGACTTAAATTGTCTGATTTTTACTTTTTCAGCTGCTGTTTTACTTTCAAGTTCAGATTCAATTGCGAATAGCTTCCTGATTTTATTGATTGCCTGTTTTGGTAATGTCGCATCTATATTATCAATATCATTAGGCAATGCATCACTGAATTTTCGTCTAGCGTGTGCCCAGCAATAGGCATTGGTACAACAATCGATTTTGTTGTATCCTGCATACGCATCCGTGATGATCGTACCTCTGAATCCATTTAGAAATATTTGTGGATTATATCCTTTTCGATTTGGTTTATATTCAAATATTCGAATTGGATGTTCACTTTCCTTAATGGAACTATATACCCACATAAATGATTTTGAAGTAGGTGCCTTTCCTGGTTCGTTCAAAACCTGGATTGTTGTCTCATCACAATGAACATGATGTTCGGTTAATAGAATCTCATGCATTCGATTGATAATAGGTCTAAGCCAGTGCTCAGATGTATAGATGATCCAGTTTGCCATCGTAGCTCTTGAAAGTTCAAGTCCCATCTGTTTCTATTCGGCTTCCTGTCTATATAATGGAACACCATTTATAAATTTCTGTTTAAGTACATAGGCAACACTTTCGGCTGAAGCATAGGAATGTGAAATAACAGGCTGAGGTGTTCCAGCACTTTTAATTACGCTTTTACCATCCTTACGACAGTTTCTGCATTCATATGTCATGACATAGATGTCTTTGACTCTAAGTTTGGCTGGAATAAATTCAATTTCGTAACGAACAAAATCTTCTCCAACTGGAACTAGTTCTGTTTCACAAATTGGACATACTAATTCAGATTCAGGAAGTGTCATCACAACCTTGGTATGTTTTAGATTTGCGAGCCTGCCATCTCTTTGACCTTTATATTTTTTCTTTTTATCGAACGTTACAGTCTCTAAAATATATTCTTCAGCTTCAGGATTCCCTTCCACTTCTGATTGATGCTAGTATAAAAAACGGACAGGTTAAATATCTGTCGTAAGCATATGGTA
>JAUNDJ010000129.1 GCA_030526175.1 Bacillota bacterium | reverse complement strand
AGGACGAAAAAAGACGCCCAGATTTTATCCGAACGTCTTAACTGTTACAGCCTCTCATTTTTTAAATGATATTAAAGTGTTCTAAAGCGTGATATAAACCATCGTTTTCTGTATCTCTAGTAATCCAATCTGCGGCTTCTTTTGCTTTTTGGCATCCGCTACCCATACAAATGCTTAATCCAGAAGCTTCAAACATAGGAATGTCGACTTTAGAATCACCAATCGAAATGATATCCGTTTTCGCTATTTCTAAAAAGTCAGCAAGTTCTTCAATAGTGGATTGTATTTTAATATTTTCTACCAAACAGTCTCCAAAAATAGCTTGACCTTCTTTTCCGCCCCATGTATTGCATTTAAATTCAGGGAAATTCTCCTTAAAATCTAAATAATCATCATAGGATTCTAAAATGTAGTTGATTTTTATCGCATTTGGTTGAACAAGCGTTTCAGGAAAAGTCATATCCGGGAATACATCCGTCACAATAGGATTTTGTAAACCATATTCTTCCAAAGCCTGGACTCCTCTTTTTGTGAAACCATAGCTACCATACAATCCATCGCTGGCTTCAATATAGAATTCTAAGTTTTTCGATTGTAAATATGCGACAATTCTTTGTAGATCATGAAGAGCAAATACTTGGTTTTTAAGGATTTGGCCATTGTATTCAATATACGATCCACCGCCACCAATCATACCATCAAATCCAATGCTGAAAATGTCATTTTCGACATTACCTTTTGCACGTCGAGTGACTAAGAAGACTAAATGACCATTGCTTCTAGCTTTTCGAATAGCCTGAATGGCGCTTTCAGGTATTTTGCCATCGATTGTTTGAATCGTACCAGCTACATCGATCAATATTAATTTTTTGTTGGTGATTTGTTTATTCTCTTCCAAAAGAGTCTGCATTTGTTTGACTTGAGAAGGTCGAAATTCGTGAGCGTTTCTAGAAGTCAAAGTTGGAGGAGGAGGGAACATTAAAAACTCATCTTCTGGCTCGTGTAAGTTTTCCATTGTCGCATCCAACGTTTCGCAAAGTAAAGCACAAGTATACAATTGTTCATTAACTTGGGCTAATCGTTCTTCGGATAACGCTTTTTTATAACGAATCTTATGTTCTAAGCTTGCCCAAAAATCCATGGCAATCGTTCTAAATTGAACTTCAACTTTTACCCATCGTTTTTCGTTGGCTAAAAAAATCGGTACTTCAACAATGAGGTGTAAAGAACGGTAGCCGTTAAATTTTGGATTGCTGATATAATCTTTTGTTTGTAAAAGATGTATATCGTCTTGTTGTAAGAAATAGCGCGATAATTTATATATATCGCTTTGGAAAGATGCAATGATACGAATACCTGCAATATCAAAGATGTTGTTTTCGATTGCTTCCAAAGTGAATGGTAAATTACGACTTTTTAATTTTTGAATAATGCTAGGTGCCGATTTAATTCGACTTTCAATTTGTTCAATTGGATTTCGATCGTAGTGCAATGAGAATTGCTGATTCAATACTTTGAATTTAGTTTCCACTTCCATAAGTGCACAAGAGTAATAGCTCATAAATTGGCGAATGGCAAGAATATTTTCTTCAAGGTCATTGCTCAACGCTTCATAAATATATGTGTCTTCATAATTCATAAAATAAAGACCTCCTTTAAAAAATGTGAAATTTTATATGCAAATGTATGTAAATATTATATCATATTCATGGTAAAAAATGGGAATAAGCAAGCTTTTTATGTGGAAGCTAAAGGATGTATCAAAATGAAATATAAATATTTATTTATGGATTTAGACGAGACTTCTCTTATCGATCATCATGTGTCGAAAGAAAATCAAGAAGCTATTAAAAAAGCACAAGAAAAGGGTGTACATATCATTCCTTGTACAGGAAGAGATTTAAGCATGATACAAGAAATATTAGAAGAAATCGAAACTAGAGGGAAAGAAAATGAATTTTCCATTTGTTGCAATGGGGCGATGGTAAAAGAAAATACAGGAAAAGTTGTATTTTATAAAGGAATTGAAACAAATTTAGTAAAAGAATTTCTTTCGTTTGCACAACAGGTAACAGGTGTTGTATTTATCTTTGCACAAGAAGGTATACATATTTTCCGACCAAATGATTTTGAAGTACAAAGAAAAATAAAACAGAATTCCAATCCAATTATTCATAAAGATTTTGAAGTGGACTTTTCTTCATGGCATGTAATAAAAATGATGATTAGTGAATCGGAACCGCTTCTTCAAAAACAAATACTAGAAAGCATTCCTTCCAAAATATTGGATAATTGTCAAATTACAGTTTCAAGTGGACGATATATTGAATTTAACGGAAAAGGTGTACATAAAGGAAATGGTATTCAAGCTTTAATGGAATATTTAAAAGATTCAATTGATACTTGTATAGCCATTGGTGATCATTTTAACGACCTAGAAATGATCCAAATGGCTGGTCTTGGGTGTGCCGTAGCGAATGCCATTGAAGAAAATAAGGCAGTAGCTGATTATGTTTGTGAAAATGACTATACAAATCATGCAGTAAAAGAAGTCATTGAAAAATTTATATTATAAAAAAGAGATGAGTGATCATCTCTTTAATAATGCCTTCATCTTTTGTAAGAATAGATATTTTCTATAGGCTCCTGGTTGAATTGGAAGAATAAACTCGCCTAATAATTCAACGACATCGGCACGGAATCCTCGTTTAAAGTTGAAAACCCCATATCCTTCGTCTTCTGGATTGAATAAACCACTGATTCCATAAAAGTTATAAAAAGGAATGTTATTTTGAAGTGCCGTACGAATCATGTACCATTGAATCGCATAACTAGCATTTAGTTTCATATATTTATCATAAGCACCGCTAGTTAAGTAGACAATTTCATGTCCATAAGTCATAAAGCTTGATCCTGCTAGAGTAAGTACACCATCTACGGCATCTGGCCATAAGACTTGATTGACTTCGATTTTCTTATGAATATCTTGAATTTCTTCTAATAATACTTTTTTCCGTTTATTAAACTTTTTACTTTTTGCGACTTCAGCCAATGCTTTTTCAACTTCGACAAGTTCTTCTTCACGAACACGGATTTGTTCACGAAGCGTATCTTCGTATTCGTTTAAATCCAGTTCGGCTAATACGAAGCGAATTACGTTTCCTTTTCCATAGGTTTGCATTTGTTGATGGTAGTACAATTCATCGGTATCGCTGAATCCTCGGCGAACACTTGTGTGTTTCATGATTTGATCGAATTTATACAATTCATCTTCACCGATTTCACGAACACGTATTCCTAATTTCAAAGTTTTATTAATAGCCCATCTTGTTTGAGAATCCATATTTTTTAATAGTGTTTTTTCGTCAGTATTTCTTAAATCAAGAACGGACATCCAACGGCATTGTACCGATTCGTCATATCCTTTTGTGAAACCTTGATGTTGATAACCCAGAGAAGCAAGATTGTCAATATAATTTTGATGATTAAATCCTCCTTCTACAACGTTACCATCCATGTCATGTTGCTGATATGGTACATATGGATCGATTTTTAAATAAAGACCATTTAATTCTTTCATGTGTTTTAGTAATTCTGTACAAAAGAATGTTAATAATTCTTTATTTCCATAATCAATTAGAAAGCCTCTTGGGGCATAAAAGTAGCATTTTTTATTTCTTAAAGGAATATAAGTTAATAAGGTAGCCGCTAGAACTTGATCCTGGTCAACAACCCCAACAAATTCTCCTTTCCAGTTGGAATCCAATTCAATTTTATCTTTAGAATAAATAGAATTTAAGAAGTTTGCGTATTCATGAGAAGAAGCAAAATCGTGATATTGTTCTTGAGTAAGTATTTTAAATTCCATTCAATTTCCTCCTTTAACGCGTACATATATTATCAATAATAGATGAAAAAGAAAAGAGCCATTGGCTCTTTATCGAATAAGTTTATTTTTCAAAAGAATCGTCTAGATTGTCTCCATCCGATGCAATGACTTTTTTGTACCAATAGAACGAATCTTTACGAGAACGTTTCATAGTTCCTTTTCCTTCATCGTCCATATCTACATAGATGAATCCATAGCGTTTACGCATTTCTCCAGTTCCGGCAGAAACAACATCTATACATCCCCAAGTTGTATAACCGATTAAATCAATACCGTTATCGATGGCTTTTTGCATTGCTTGAATGTGTTTTCTATAATATTCAATACGGAATGGGTCATGAATAGAACCATCTTCTTCCACAGTATCATAGGCTCCTAGTCCATTTTCTGTAATGATTAGTGGAATTTCATATCGATCATAGATCATTTCTAAATAGTATTGTAGTCCTGTGGCATCCACACCCCATCCCCAGTCGGAATATTCCATATAAGGATTTCGTACACCGAAAGACATGTTTCCACCAACAATATCATCACTTTCGTGTGTTGTTACAGCTTGTGACATATAGTATGAGAACGTATACATGTCAACGCATCCGTTGGCAATATCGACTAAATCTTGTTCTGTGATATCTAATGTAACATTGTGTTCCGCCCATAATTTTTTGGCAAACGTTGGATATTTTCCTTTACATTGCACGTCTCCACAATAGAAGATTCCTTTTTCCCATTTATAGCGGTTGAATAAAATGTCTTGAGGATCGCAAGTGAAAGGGTAGTAACAAATTCCGCAGATCATACATCCAATTTTGTTTTCTGGATCAATTTCATGTCCAATTTGAACAGCTTTAGCGCTGGCTACAAATTGATAGTGTAAGTGTTGGTATGCTTTTTGGAATACTTCATCACTAGCGTTGTCTGGTAAGAAATTGACAGTGTTGTTGATTTCGTTAAATGTTAACCAATATTTTACTAAGCCTTTGTATTCTGTAAAAATAGTCTTTGCGTATTTCACATAGGCATCGATATATTCACGGCAAGTCCAGTCTCCATATTTTTGAATCATAGCCAGTGGTGTATCAAAGTGCCAAATAGTAACCAATGGTTCAATGTCGTACTTTCTTAATTCTTCAAATACAGAACGATAGAATTCAATTCCTTCTTGATTTGGTGTTTCATCCTCACCAGTTGGATAAATTCTAGACCAAGAAATTGACATACGGAAAGTTTTATATCCCATTTCAGCAAACAAAGCAATATCCTCTTTATAATGGTGATAGAAATCAGTTGCTTTATGATTTGGATAATAATATCCGTCTAATACAGCGTATTTTGCGCCTTCTGGAATTCCTAGTGGGTTTTCTGGTTCGGCATGAGGGTTACCGTCTTTGTCAATCCAAGTTACCAATCTTGGTGTGTTTACTGTTCCTCCTGTTGTTACATCTGTAAGAGCTGGACCACGACCACCTTCGTTCCATCCTCCTTCATACTGGTTAGCAGCAGTAGCACCACCCCATAAAAATCCTTTTGGAAATGTCATAAGTATTTTCCTCCTAAATAACTATATATAGTATAATGCAAATTATTTCATAAAGATATGCTCACGATGATATTTCAAAAATTTTTTTCTAGTATTTGTCAAATATTTGGGAAGCAAATCTTGTAACGTGTATGCCCCGTCTTTAGAGGTTTGCACCATGTTTGTTTAGAGGCTCTGATTCATTGAAC
>JAUNDJ010000128.1 GCA_030526175.1 Bacillota bacterium | reverse complement strand
GCATTCATCTCCAGCTTATAGAAGCTGGAGTATTCTGCTGGGCTTAGATAAATAAGCCAGCTAATATTATTCTGCCAATTCTTTTAACTTACCAATCTGCCAGTTTCTTTCTTCTAAGACTTTTGAATGGTCCTTGGGATATTTTAAATTAATCAGTTTGATCGCATAATCGCTGGCAACCATTCCATGCTCCTTCATATGGGCTGTGCCAACCGCTTGTCCAATCACGCGAAACGCTACTTTGGTGATTTCATCGTCTTGAACACGGGCAATTTTATGAATTTGAAATCCAGCTTGTCGAACATCGTACATACGAGCCTTTCCATTTTGCCACATTTCATTCACACGAAATCCATCTGTGATTTCTGGAAAATCCAATTCGGAAATTCCTGCCATACACATACAATGTTTCGCGAGTTCCAAAGCCCATTTGGCGATACAAATTTGAGGAAGACTTTCATAAAGCGTATCCAATTGTTCTCTAAGATTGTCATCATCCATAATCTTAATCTTCCGAATGGCCATCAACGTATGTCCCTCCTGTATTCTCTTTATTCAAAGTTCCTTCCATTTCGATTAGTAAACATTTCACACGTGATTTTACTACTGGACGATGTAAAGTCCCTTTGGGAATAATCGCAAAATCTCCTTCTTTTAAATGCGTCAATCCATCTTCGGTTTCTAAATCAAATTCCCCTTCTATACAATAGAACATCTCATCCGAATCTTCATGAATATGAAAATCGAGTGTTCGATTCTCTGCTTGTAAAACATTCAACATGTGATTGTTGAGTGTTCCTACACGCAAATATTCAAATAGTTCCTTAACCGAATCTACACTTTCTTTCAAGTTTACTGCTTTCAACATAGTATTCTTCCTTTCACAAATGGTAAATCATCCATTCGTCGGCTTTTTCAAAACCAAATTTTTTATATACGTGTTCTCCCATTTTTGAAGCAGCAAATAGAATTGTATGTACATTACGACTTTTGGCTTCTTCCATAAGTTTTCCCAACATTTTTGTTGCCAACGATCTTCCTCGATATTCTTTAGATGTATACATATTTGTCACATAGCCTTTGATTCCCGATGGATTGGTAAAAGCAGGAAGAAATTCGATGAATGTCATAGCGGCGGTGGCAACAATCGTATGCTTATCTTCTGCTACCCATTCAACCATGGTATTTGCTTCAAACTGTTTGGTGAAATAAGCCAATAACTCTGCATCTATATTCTCATGTTCACATTGTCCTTCATCAATCAATTGAAGCTTTCTAAGCTCAACTAATACAGGAATGTCTTCTATATTTGCTTGTCGAAATTGTATCGTCATATTACTATCCTTTCTTATTGTTCAATGACAACCGACTCTCCAGAAGAACAATCTCCATTTAGCCATGTCCAATTTTCGTACAATTCAATTTTCCCTTGGGCATTGATTTTTGGGATACTATGACATTTTCCAATACGAATTTCATTATTCTGATTTAAGTGTTGGTAATAGAAATCCAATTCTCCATTCAAAGAAACCGTTCCAACCATATATCCCTTTTTTATATCGCCACCCATATAGTCAGCACTAAAATCCGTACCGGATTGATGATATTCAAAGATGGTTTGGGAATCGACTTCGCCATTTTTACTATTAATTTGTGGCACAAAAATCTTTCCATCATAATTAAGCATTGTTTCATTTTTATGCAGTTCTTTTTTCATCACATCGTAACACAAGAAATCGCCATTTTCTGTTAGAAGTTGATGATATTCCACTTCCTTATATCCTCGTTTTTGATAGATTTTTTTTGCGGGTAAAGATGCATCCAAAAGGATGGATGAATAGTTATTGCCAATCGTTTCTTCCGCAAATTCTATTAATTGTTTTCCATAACCATTCTTTTGGTGTTGGGGTAGAACAAACAAGCGACAAATTTCATTTTCCTTAATGGTTACCGTTCCAACAAAAGAATCTTCGATTTTTACTAGATAAACGTAACCTTTTTGGATATCGTGGAGAATGGATTCTTCCTTATGATAAGATTTGAAGAATTGAACCGCTCCCATCGGATAATAGTTTGGATAAATCCCATCTATAGTTGTTTGCGTAATATAAAATACAATCTCTTTTTGAGACTCTAATGCTTGGATAATCATAAAAAACACCTTTCAAGTATTTATACACTAGTACAAGAAAGGTATTGTTTCAATAAATAATTATTTCCTACTAAGAATTCTTTTTAGTTTTAAACGTGCTGCATCGGTTTCGGTAATAATGAACAATCCCAAGGATATACCTAACGCATAATACACCAATAGTTTTATGTTGGTTTCAAAAGCCAATCCCTCACCCATAATAAATGCTTGTAGAGCATAATATAGATTGCTTCCAGGAATCAGAGGGATACAACCGGGCATAAAGTATATTGTCGTTGGTACCTTTCGAATACGAGCCATGACTTCTCCATAGATTCCTATCAACATGGAGGCAAATAGAGTAGAAAAAAACACGGGAATTTCTAAGTGCATGAAAAATAAATAACTTCCCCAAGAAATAAGAGCCCCCATGGAAGCACCAAGGATATGTTCTTTTTTTACATTGAATATTAGCGCGAATCCAAAGGTTGCGACAATGGCGGATACAATTTGTACAAAATATTCCATCACATCACCCCCGTTAAAAACATGGCCATGGAAATACCACCGGCTACCCCTAAGGCAAAAAATAAAGATTTGATTAACTTTTCAACACCAGAAAGAGGATCTCCACCCAAGCTATATCGAATCGCTGTCGTGATGGCCACCCCTGGAATTAGAATCATAATATCTCCAATCATGACCTTATCAATATGAAGAAATGGAAAATTCTTTCCCATCAGACAGACACTTAATCCGCCGACAAAAGAAACCAAAAAGGTTCCAAATACAGGAGAATTAGTAATGGGACTTAACCTTTTATCTGCAAAAAGTATCACAAACGCACCTATTATCGAAGCAATCGCATCTTCTAATGTTCCTCCAAAAAAGATGGTTAAAGAAGCCACGGCAAGAAAAGATCCAATCCAAAGCTTCCATTCCTTGTTTTCTTTTTCCATAATCGCTTTGACTCTTAACGCTAATTCTTCAACAGGTAATGGTTCTCGACTGCATTGGCGACAAAGAGTATTCAAATCTTCCACGCGCGTTAAGTCAAAACTATCATTTTTATGAATACGACGTGTCATTGTACAAGCGGGTAGAGTTTCAAATTCCACGGTCAAAGCCATATAGCTAGGGATAACATAGATATTGGCATGTTGGCTTCCATAAGCCATACAAAGACGTTTTAAAGTATCTTCGATACGACCAATCTCCCCACCGGACCAAAAGAGTACTTCGCCTATATTTAGTAATTGTTCCACTAGACATGGAACTTCGTGTGCTTGTAGTATCATCAATAATCTTCCTACTTTCTATTTTTCTAAAAAAACTTTTATCTTTTCTGCAATATATCTATACTCATAATCATGAACATAATGCGGACAATCCAAGGAAATAAGAGAGGCATCTTCCTTATCGGATATAAAATCCTGTTGCGCCTTTTTCCAAACTTCTGCCTCCCATCCACTTCCTTGTCCATTCGATACAAAGAGTAACATCTCACAATCTGGTACAAAATCCTCCATTTTCTTGGCATTTTCTTTTACATTCTTCACTTCTTCTAACATGGTTAATGTGGAAGTTCTTCGATAGAAAATAGCACGATATATATCCTTTTCATGATCACTCAGCGTTCCATATTTTATCGCATCACTTTCGGCAACACCCGGGATAAATCTTGTAAGACCTACAGATGCGGCAAATTGGCCAACTTTCATAAGAGGCATATTTATAGAGTAGTCTTCGTATACTTTGGGAACAGCCATATCCAAACCAATAATAGCTTCAACTTCCTCCGGATACTTTTGTGCCCAATATAGAGCTTCAATACCAGACATAGAATGTGGACATAAAACATAGGGTCCTTCAATACCTGCCTTGCTTAAAGCCATACGACTATCTTCCAAAATAGAATCGATACTTCTTTCCTTATCTACCACATCACTAAATCCATATCCAAATTTCTCAATTACTACAATACGATATTCATCACTTAACAAGGAATATAAAGATTTGAAATCTAAAACAGGAGACGATGTTCCCCCTCCGGATAAAAATACAAGTGTCCGTTCTCCTTGTCCTTCTTGATAGATATGCATCTTACTACCATTCACATCCACAATCTTTCCCATTGGTGTTAATAAGGCTTCTTCTTTCGAAAGTTGTATTTTATGATTCACTAAAGATATAAGAAGTAAGCTCATTATTAACACAATCAAACAATGTACAAATCTTTTTATATATTTCATATCTGACTCTCCACCAAATTTTTATAGTTGTATCCTATCCGAATTACACATTTGTTTCAACTCACAAAAAAAGAAGTCTAAACTGACTTCTTTGTATTAATTTTGATTTATTGCTTGTTTCTTATACCACTTGATAGGACTCGAAAGATTATTTATGTTCACTCTATCTCCACCATTTATCATAAGATCCAACATATCCTCTTCTTCCGGCGTTCTATCTTTCTTTTCCAAAAGTTCTTTTCCCACGGTTTTTACCATCATATTCATCATGAGTTTATTGATTCCTTTTAACTTATCCATGTAAAAACCACCTTGAAGATAGAATAATGCGATAGATTCAGGTATGTCATTCTTATTTCGAATCTCTTCAATTTGTGTTCCATCTGAAGCCATACCAACGGCACAAACCATACGAATTTCAAATCTTTTGTTCGCTTCTGTATACCCTTTAATGCCACTTGCCATAATCCAACCAAGATAAATAATAGGTGTGTCTTTTTCTAATACTTTTTTTGCGTCTTTAAGAGAATAGACAGGTAAATCTAATTCTTTTCCAAGTAGAATCGCATACTTTTCTGTATTTCCAGTATTGGATGTATATACTATAGCTTGCATTTTATTTCTCCTTTCTCCAAAGCATTTCTCACGGCTGCTTTTATTGTTTTACTAGACATTGTTGCACCACTTACTTCATCCACTTCACTCGTATTCTTTTGTATCATTACAGGAATCATAGCTTCAGCAGGGGCTCCATTTCCATTTTCGTGACGCAATAAACGTATATCTGTGATCTGATGGTCTTTTACAGACACTTCAACGGTTACTTTTACCAATGGCGTTTCTTGAATCCCTTCATACGTTCCATCTTCCACATTTGAAACATCGGCAATGTTCACCGCATCCAATCTTTGATACGTCTTTACTAGTTGTTGATTCATGAATACTTTGACACCAACAATAAAAACGACTAAGACAATGATCCATTTTAATAATACCTTTCTTCCTTTTTTCATAGTTACCTCCTAAATAAAAATCGCAGCACTGTACCATCATTTTGGTTCAGCACTGCGTCTATTGCGTCTGGCTTATCAATTGTACTTTATATTTCTTCACATTAATCAGAGTTTCCTGTTTACACTTTGGACAATACAATGGAAAGTTTTTGATTTCCGTTGTCTCCAAAAGTTGAATTCTTGTTTTTCCTCCACAAATAGGACAAAGAACCCATCTTTTCTTGTCACTCATTTTATCACCTCTTTCATAATCGATAAACGTAGCTAACATTTATTAGCTTTAATATAGGCTAATATTCATTAGCTGTCAAGTGTGAACTACTCCCTCTTACACTTCGTTAAGAACAGGGAGCTTCTGGAAGACATT
>JAUNDJ010000013.1 GCA_030526175.1 Bacillota bacterium | reverse complement strand
AGAAGCAGGAATGAAACATAAAAGCTTTTAGCTTTTTATAAGTTTTCAGTAACGGTATTAGTAACGATACCGAAATTACACTTTGTTTAAGTGCACATCATAAAACGGTAAAGAATATTGAAATTAAAAAAGAATTTACAATTTCTATGGCAACTGTTAGTCAAATGGTAGCTTGTGATTATATGGGGATTGCGAGTGGAAATGATGTATCGAATAAATTTGAAGTAGCTGGTTGGCACGATACGAAGGCAGCGTTTGTGGATGCACCTATGATTGATGAACTACCAGTGTGTGTGGAATGTAAGTTGATTTCTTACGATTCAGAAAGTTGTGTTCTCGTTTGCGATATTGTCAATGTGAGTGTGGACGAATCGGTGTTAGACGAAAATGGAAAAGTGGATATTAAAAAGGTGGAACCAATCGCTTTTGATCCATTTACGAACACGTATGTAAAATGCACAGATGTTGTTGGACAAGCATTTAGTGCTGGTATGGTATTGAAATAATTTTCTGAAAATTATTGAAAAACTGATGAAACATGGTAAAATAGGCGCATGAACAAGGACGTTCTACGAAAGTAGGACGTCCTTTTTGCATAGGAAGGAAGATGAAAATGAATAGTTTGATAGAGCAACAAAGTAAAATTAATCACTTGTTACAAAGATATGGTGTTAAATTTGGGATTTATAAAAACAATGTTTTTAATGAACAATTATTTCCATTTGATTGTATTCCACGAATTATCTCGAAAGCAGATTTTGAATATTTAAACAAAGGGTTAATTCAACGAGTGAATGCGTTAAATGCATTTTTGGAAGATATTTATGGGGAAAAGAAAATTGTCAAAGATGGAGTAATTCCTGCTGAGTTTATATATTCGTCATCAGGATATTTAGTGGAATGTGAAGGAATTGAGCCAGCACAACACATACACTCGCATATTTCAGGAATTGATTTGGTTGAGGGAAAAGATGGAAATTGGTATGTGCTTGAGGACAATCTTCGTGTTCCTAGTGGTGCTAGTTATCCAATGATTGCTCGTGATTTATGTCGTAAAGCGAGTCCTAAAACATTCCGTGACAATCATGTAGAAGAAAATCGAGATTATGCGAAATTATTAAAAGAAGTCATGGATCATGTGAATACAGGAGGAATCAATGCGATTTTTACACCTGGAAGAATGAACGCTGCATATTTTGAACATTCTTATTTAGCTGAACAAACAGGAAGTAAGCTTGTTTCTTCTCAAGATGTAATCGTAAAAGAAGATTATTTGTATTTTAAAAATTATGATGGTTCTTTAGAAAAAATAGGTGCTTTATATCGTCGTATAAGTGATGAGTATTTAGACCCGATGACTTTTTTAGAAGAATCCTTAATTGGAATTCCACACTTAATGGAAATTTATAAAAAAGGAAATATTGCGATCATTAACGCACCAGGAAATGGGGTAGCCGACGACAAAGGAATTTATTATTTTGTTCCAAAAATGGTCGAATATTATTTGCACGAAAAACCGATTTTAAAAAATGCTCCAACATATCTTCCATATTATGAAGAAGATAAAAAATATATACTAGAACATTTTGAAGAATTAGTGATTAAAGATGTGGCGGAAGCTGGAGGATATGGTGTCTTTTTTGGAAACACATTAAATTCAGAACAAAAAGAAGTATTTATTCAAAAGATGTTGAAAGAACCAAGACGATTTATTGCTCAAGAAATAATAGATTTCAAAGATCTTCCGATTGTTGAAAATGGAGAAACCGTTGAAAGAAAAGCAGACCTTAGAGTGTTTGTGCTAAGTGGAAAAGAAACAAAAGTATGGAAGAGCGGTTTAACACGTTTTTCAAGAAATCCAGATAGTTTTATTGTGAATTCAAGTCAAGGAGGAGGTTTTAAAGACACATGGGTATTATCTCTTTAGAACGAGTAGACAACCTAATTTGGTTAGGACGCTACAGTGAGCGTGTTTACTTAACAATTAAAGAATTTTTTCACTGTTATGATGATATGTTAGATGATCCTTCTACATATCAAACGTATTGTAGAAATCTACAAATCCCAATGATATATAACGATCCAATAGATTTTGTCGAAAGATATGTAAGCGATGAAACAGTTCCAGATAGTCTTTTGGCCAATCTATATCGTGCTTATGATAACTGTATTGTATTAAGAAATGAAATTGGTACGGAAACAATGACATATTTAGAATTGGCACTAAATGAACTAAAATCGATTAAAGATTTTGATTCTTTTCTATTAGATTTACAACTCGTGATCGATCATATTTTAGCTTTCTGGGCATGTTTGTCTGAAAATGTAGAAGATTATGATGTTCGAGATATTATCAAATTGGGACAAAGACAAGAACGTTTGGATATGTATCTTCGTTTGCGCAAAGGAAAAAAGGATGTTGTGAAAGCTTTTAATAGTTTGGAACATCGTCTTCATAAAACGATTCTACCGTTTGACTTTTCCAAAATGGATTTGTTGAAAAAAGAAGTGTTCTCCGATTCTATTCATTATGCAGAATGTATTCAGTGTGTAGAAGGGCTTTTATAGAGTATGAAGACATTTCAAATAAACTATAGTATGGAACTATTGTTTTCTAAACCTGTGGAACATCATTATTTTACTTTGAAATGTTTACCAAAAACACAACCAAGACAACAAGTTATATCAAATAAAATTTATGTAAATTCTGAATACTTTTCTTTAAGTCAAGATTGTTTTAGAAATAATATCATTTATGGAAATACAATTGGAAAACACGATACTTTTTCGGTTTCCATTAGAAGTGTCGTTCAAGTAGATTGGACACAATACGATAGGGACGATTCTTTATTACCTGTATTTTTGAAACAAACAGAAGCAACATCATTAAGTTCGCATATGAAACAATGTTTGGTAGAACTTGAACTATTAACACATGGTTTGAATACATACGAAAAAGCTATATATTTTTCAAAGTATATTTTTGAATATATGACTTACGAAAAAGGAGCTACAGGAATTAATACCAGCGGAAAGATGGCTTTTGAAAATAAAAAAGGAGTTTGCCAAGATTATGCCCATATTCTTATTGGTTTTTTAAGAGAATCCGGAATTCCTGCAAGATATGTAGCTGGTATTATGAACGGAGAAAAATACACACATGCTTGGGTAGAATTCTATGCCAATGGATATTGGTATGGAACAGATCCTACGAACAATCTCTTAATCGATGATAATTATGTCATCTTTTCTAAAGGAAGAGATCATAAAGATACTTTAATAAACAAAGGTGTATTTTATGGAATGAATGTTTCTCAGAAACAAAATATTGAAATTAGTATAGAAGAGGTTATTTATGATTGAAATATTTTCAAGTGTAAATCTTCCGATTGATGAAAAATATAAGTTGGTAAAACAACGTATTCAAGGTGGAAAGAGTAAAAAGAGGATTTGTATTGTGACAGGAATTCATGGTGATGAATTAGAAGGACAATACGTTTCTTACAAGCTACAACAAGAGCTGAAAAAATATAAAACAGATGGAATCGTGGATATTTATCCATGCATGAATCCATTAGGAATGGACTCTATTCAAAGAAAAGTTCCTATGTTTGATTTAGATATGAACCGTATTTTCCCAGGAGATGAGGAAGGAAGTATGGTTGAGTATTTAGCGCATTGCATTGTAGAAGATTTAAAAGGAGCCGACTTGGTTATTGATATTCATGCAAGTAATGCGTATTTGGTAGAACTTCCACAAATCCGAATTAATACTTTATTTAAAGAAAAGTTAATTCCTATGGCAAAATGGGTCAATGCGAACTTTTTATGGGTTCACGAGGAAAATAAGGTATTAGAATCTACCTTAGGATATTGTTTGAATATTGTGGATACTCCAACCTTGGTATTAGAAATGGGAATCGGTTCAAGATTGACTTATGAATATGGAGATAATAGTGTTCAAGGTATATTAAATGCGATGCATCAACTTGGAATGATAGAAGAAAAGTTTTCTGTTATGGAACCAATTATTGGCTTCGATAAAAACATTCGTTTCCTAAATGCAGAACAAGCAGGATTGTTTATTTCAAAAGTAGAAGTGAACACGAAAGTTGTCAAAGGTCAGAAAATAGGAGAAATTGTGGATCCACTAACTGGAAATTTGTTGGCTGAAGTAAAAAGTCAATGGAATGGTCTTTTATTTACGATTCGAAAGTATCCGATTTGTAACGAAGGAAGTTTAGTGGCTCGTATATTGGAGGAAGAACAATGATTGAAAAAGTGTTATATGAGTTAAATTCCATGTATAGAGATTCTTTTCGCATTCGAAGCTATGAGTTTGGGAAAGGAGAAGAGTCAATTTGTGTCATTGGTTCTTTAAGAGGAAATGAAGTTCAACAAATGTATATTTGTTCTTTATTAATAGAAAGATTAAGACAACTAGAATCGAAAGGATATCTTACAAATACACATCGTATTATGGTTATTCCTTGTGCGAATACGTATTCAACGAATATGGAAACTCGTTTTTGGGCTAGTGATGGAACCGATATTAATCGTATGTTTCCAGGATATAGTTTAGGAGAAACCACACAACGTATTGCGGATGGTCTTTTTGAACAAATTAAAGATTGTGAGTATGGGATTCAGCTAACAAGTTTCTATATTCCAGGACATTTTTCTACACATGTTCGAATGATGAAAACGGGATTGGAAGACATTGAGGAAGCGAAACATTTTGGCCTAGCTTCTATAGTTGTGAGAAACCCTCGTCCATATGATACAACGACGCTAAATTACAATTGGCAAATTTGGAATTGCAAAGCGTATTCCTTGTATACAAAAGCATGTGAGGAAATTGATGAGAAAACTGCCAAAGAAGCGGAAGAAGCAATTTTGAGATTTATGTATGAAAAAGGTATCATTTCATATCCAGTAGCTGGAGGATATAAGAGTGAAGTTGTTGAAGAAGATAGGATACTTTCGATTAAATCCACATGTGGTGGATTTTTAAAAACACTGGTTCAAGTGGACGAACATGTATCGATTGGACAACAGGTCGCAATTATCTATGATCCATACACACATGCGGAAAGAGAAAGCATTGTTTCTACACAAGAAGGAAAAATATTTTTTGTTCATGGAAAAAGTATGGTGTATTCTCACACTTCAATTGTGAAAATAAAAAAGGATATTTAAAATTTTTGGGCAGCCGTTTAGTGTCAATAGAATAATAAAAATTAATAAGATGAAAAAGCTTCAGAAATCCTTTATTTATGGGGATTCTGGAGCTTTTTATGTAATGAATTTGTTATATTCATCAGAAATGTAAACGATTTCAATGTTTTGTTATAGAAAAATAGATTTATGAATTATAATGTAAGTTAGGTACATTTTCGTAAATTAGCTAAATAGAATATGGATTTAGTAAATAATTATCGAGTGTATCCTATGCAAAATAAGAGAAAGGAGGAATTTGCATGAAGACTTTTAAAAGGGTACTTTCAACCATGTTGGCGGTCGTTTTGGCTTTTTCGACCATGAACAAATCAACAAGTATGATTGTTTATGCGAGAGAAGCAGAAGCGGAAATCGTAACAGCATCAGAAGAAGTACCCGCTGAACCTGTTGAAACACCTCAAATTCAACAGCCTTCAGAGTCTGAAGACGGTGATTTTGAAAATGTAAATGATGCAATTACAGATCCAGAAACATCGGCTACAGAACAAGATACCGAACCAATTGAGGATGAGATTGTTGAAGAAGAGGAAGAAGAGATTGAACAACAAAACGAAGACACTTCTATTCCAACAAGTTCAAATTTAACGAATTTTGCCTACACTATTTCAGGGCCAGATACTGTTAAACCAAACCAAGTTGTGGAATTTGAAGTAGGATTTAGAGAAGGTAAATCTCTTCAATTCGCCAATCGGGATACTTTAGTCTACACTTTACCAGAAGGTGTAACAGGTATTAACGATAATGGAACCTTCAATATTGTGATTACAGATTCAGAAGGAACCTTTACTATTTCAGGAAATACATATTCTATTTCTGGAAATTCTATTGTTGTACATTTTAATACAGCAGATTCTAATTTTGAACACTTAACAGGTGCGCCTAACGTTGAATTCCATATTCGATTCAATGCTTCTTTAGGAAAAACTGCTACCTTTATTGGAAGTGGTGGACAAGCACTTAAAGAAGTAACGGTGGATACTTCCAACAGCATGAGTGTTGAAAAACAAAGTTACTACAACTCAAGTGACAATAAAGTTCATTATCGTATTACTGTCGTTTCAAATGGAAGTAACACGGGAGTTAAAGTGGCGGATACAATCACAGGATCTGCATTATCGTATAATAATGATCTTACAGTAAAGAAAAATGGGGAAAACGTTTCTTATAACGGTGGTCAATCTGGAAACGGATTTGATATCACAATTCCTTCCATGGATTACAACGAGAGCGTTGTTATTGAGTACACAGCAAGTGTTGATTTTACAAAAGTAAGTGGTAAAACGGATGAAGCTACTTTGAAACAAGAATTAAACAACCAAGTAAAAGTACATTCGAACGAATTACCAAATGATATCGTTAAAGAATCAAAACCACAAATTGATGTATTCTCTATTGGAAAATATGGAAATGCAGTAAAGAACGATGATGGTTCTTATACGATTACATGGACTGTTACTTATAACGAAAACAAACGTGCAAATGTGAGTGGATCCAAAGTTACGGATACAATTACCAATCCAGAATTGCATCATTATCAAGGATCGGTAGTTGTGAAACAAGATGATCAAGAAATTGATAACTTTACACCAAGTGGAAATTCTTGGGAATACACAATTCCAAATACGGATAAAGCTAGTAAGTATACATTTACGTATAACACACAAGTAGATGCTTCTACGATGGAGTCTCTTGAATATAGCACACAAGCAAACAACAAGGTGACTTCGGACAAAGGAAAAGAAGCATTTGGTAGTGCAAATATCGATGTAGATTATTCATCAATTCCTAGATTAACTAAATCGTTAGCTTCAAAAACAGATGAAAAAATGATTTGGGATATCGAAATCATCGTACCTGCTAAAGGACTTACGAAAGCGGAATTAAAAGATATCGTACCTTCTATGAATTCAGGTAGTGAATCTTATTCAGATACTATTACTAGTATGAGGGTAACAGAAGGTTTATTATCTGGTGAAAATGCACAAGTGGACAAGACTAGCGGTACTATTGTTTTCACAAACGATGGACAACCAGGATTAAAAGCGAGCGATTCGCCTCGTACAATTAAGGTCACTGTAGAAACTGCAATCAATCAAGATTGGGTTGAGTATGCAGGGGAAACTGGTGATTTTAAATGGCACACAAATACGGCAGAACTATATTACAACAAGTCGTCTAGAGCTATTACATCAGACGCTTCGGCTGAAGGACCAGGATCAGATGCATTACCAGGTGTAGAAAAAACATATGTTTCGAAAACAGATGAAAAAGTGACTTGGCAAATTGCGATTTCTGTTCCTAAAACTGGTCTATCAAAAGCGGAATTAGAAGATGTTGTTCCTTCTGTTTATGCAAATGGACAAATGCTTAAAGATGAAATTGTTACCATGGATGTAGTCAGTGGATTACTAGATGGAGAAAATGCCTCATATCAAGAAGACGAATGGGGAAATGGAAAGATTGTATTTACTAAGGATGGAAATCCGGGATTAAAAGCTTCGAATTCAAGTCGTCAAGTTGTGATTTCTGTGGAAACAGAGATTAATGCGAATTGGAAAGAATATTCACAAACAACAGGACAAGATACAGTTCACCAAAATAAAGCAATCTTATATTTAAAAGATGGAAATTTTGTCGAAGATACGGCTCAAGTTGAGATTAAAGGTAGAACTACTTCGCTTACAAAAGATGGACAACCTGCTTCTTATTGGGATGTCGAAAGAGGCGAAGTAAAAGGATATAAATATTGGATATCTTTTAATAACGTAAGTGGTGATTTAGTTGTAAACGAAGTATTCGATACAACTTTATTATCTATGTCACCAGGACAATCTTATATTTATGGTGGTAACCAATACTATCAAGGGGATGGTCAAAAAGCTATTTCGTTTACACCAAACGCAACAGGTGGACAATTCACTATGGCTGAAGAAGATCTTCCAAAAAATCAAAATGGTGAGTTATACGAATTTTATAAGATTGAATATTTCTTAGAAGCAACCAACGATGAAGAGTTGTTAAAAGCAGCAGCCATTCGCAATAATGGACAAGCAAATTTAGGAAATACAGTAGAATACGATGGAGAATCGGCTCATAAAGATTTCTTCTGGCAATTAGACAATGTTTCAAAAGAGTTAATCAACAAAGGTGAAATTAATTCAAAAAATAAAGTTGCGAAATACAGAATTACTATTAATAAAGAAGCAATGGAAATGAACCATGGAAATCCAATGGATTTTGTGGATTCGTATGAAAACTTGTCAATTGACTATACAACTATTCAAATTACAGATGCAAATGGTAATGTGATTGATGGTGTAACACGAAAATATAAAGGAAACACAATCACATTTGGAAATATTCCAGATGGAAAAACAATTATCATTACATACGATGCTACCGTAACAAAGAATGAAAATGGTGTGAACATTGTAAATAACATTCAATGGAAAGGTTATTCGGCTAGTTCGTCTGAATGGGTAGATGTACAAAGTTCTGGTGAAGGTGCTGGTTCAAACTTAGCAATTCGTATTTTGAAAGTTGATAAAGACAATAACGCGAAAACATTAGCGGGTGTACAATTCCAATTATTTAATGGAGATGGAACACCAGTATTAGGACGTGGACAACCAGTTATTGCGACAACAGATGAAAATGGGGTTGCGTTCTTAGAAGGTAAAATGGATCGTGACGATTGGGTAATCTGGCCAGGAGATACATATTATGTACAAGAAATTTCAGCTCTACCAGGATATCAAGCGAATACTACAAAATACTATTTCCAAGTAAGCAATACCGATGTAGATTACGATCAATATATTTATTACAACAACGATATTTTGACGATTAAGAACGAAAAAGAAAAAATTTCGATTCCAGTCGAAAAAATTTGGTCAAGTGAAATTCCTACGGAAGAACAAACAGCTGTTACCGTAAAATTATTACGTGGTGGTCAAGTTGTTGGAGAATTAGAATTATCGAACGCAAATCAATGGCAAGCATCTTTCAACAATTATGAAAAAACAGACGATGCAGGAAATGCATATGTTTATACAGTTGTTGAAGATATGACAGGAAAAGCATTTAATTCCAAAGTAAGTGGAGATGTTGAAAATGGATTTACTATCACAAATAGTTATCCAGGAAAAGAAGTTTCAATTTCTAAACAAGATATTGGCGGACAAGAATTAGCAGGTGCTAGTTTAGTTATTAAAAATAAAGACTCTGAAGTTGTTGAACAATGGACTTCCGATGGATCTGTTCATAAAGTGGAATTACAACCAGGAACATATACATTAACAGAAACTACAGCTCCAAAAGGTTATGTAAAATCTGAATCTATTACCTTCAAAGTAACTAAAGATGGAAAAGTAACTGTTGGTGGAAATGAAGTAAATGCGGTTACCATGATTGATGCGTATGCAGATCAAGACGTTGTAATTAAGAAAACAGATATAGCTGGAAATGAACTAGCTGGTGCTGAATTATCCATTGTTGATGCAAGTGGTCAAAATGTGATTTCATGGGTTTCAAAAGCAGATGAGACAAAAGAAGTGGCATTACAACCAGGTGCATATACATTAATCGAAAAGAAAGCGCCATTAGGATATGACATTGCAGAATCTATCTCATTCACAGTCGATAAAGAAGGTGTTGTTCGAGTAAATGGACAAGCTGTAGAAGCTGTAGTGATGAAGGATGAATTGTCGAATCATAATGTATCGATTTCTAAAGTAGATATTGCCGGAAATGAAATTAAAGATGCTCGTTTGAGTGTGTCCGGAACAAGTGAAGATGGTCAAACAATTACACCTATTACTTGGACTTCAAATGGTACAACACATGAATTAAGTCTTCCAGCAGGAACATATACTTTAACAGAAACACAAGCTCCAAATGGATATGAAATCGCACAATCGATTACGTTTGTAGTAACTAAATCTGGAAAAGTAAAAGTTGAAAAAGAAGAAGTTGATCAAGTAGTCATGGTTGATGAATACTCGGATCAAACTGTTGTGATTTCTAAACAAGATATTTCTGGAAAAGAAATTGAAGGTGCTCAGTTATCCGTAACAGACAGTGAAGGAAATGAAGTCGATTCATGGACATCTGTAAAAGATGAATCGCATGAAATTAGCGTACAACCAGGAACTTACACATTAACAGAAAACTCAGCTCCTAATGGTTATGAAGTATCCGAATCTATCACATTCGTAGTAGACAAAGATGGAAAAGTAACAGTTGGAAATGAAGAAGTTGATCAAGTAATTATGGTTGACGAATATTCTGACCAAACTGTTGTAATTTCTAAACAAGATATTTCTGGAAAAGAAATTGAAGGTGCACAACTTAAGGTTACTGACAAATCAGGAAACGTAGTGGATACATGGACTTCAGAAGAAGGACAATCACACGAAATTTCTGTACAACCAGGAACTTATACATTAACCGAAAACACAGCTCCAAACGGTTATGAAAAATCCGAATCTATCACATTCGTAGTAGATAAAGATGGAAAAGTAACAGTTGGAAACGAAGAAGTTGATCAAGTAGTCATGGTTGATGAATACTCGGATCAAACTGTTGTGATTTCAAAACAAGACATTTCTGGAAACGAAATTGCTGGTGCACAATTGTTTGTAACAGATAATAAAGGAAATGTAGTGGATACATGGACTTCTGTTGAAGGACAATCACATGAAATTAGCGTACAACCAGGAACTTACACATTAACCGAAAACGCAGCTCCTAATGGTTATGAATTAGCTGAAGCTATCACATTCGTAGTAGACAAAGAAGGAAACGTAACTGTAGGAAAAGACAAAGTCGATGCTGTCGTTATGGTTGATAAATACTCTGATCAAACAGTTGTAATTTCTAAACAAGATATTTCTGGAAACGAAATTGAAGGTGCAGAATTAACAGTAACAGACAGTGAAGGAAATGTAGTTGAATCATGGACTTCAGAAGAAGGACAATCACACGAAATTTCTGTCCAACCAGGAGAATACACATTAACTGAAAACACAGCTCCAAACGGATACGAAGTATCAGAATCAATCACATTTGTAGTGGATGAAACTGGAAAAGTAACAGTTGGTGGTGAAGAAGTTGAAAAAGTAGTCATGGTTGACGAATACTCTGATCAAACCGTTGTGATTTCTAAACAGGATATTTCTGGAAAAGAAATTGAAGGTGCAGAATTATCAGTAACAGATAAAGAAGGAAATACAGTTGATACATGGACATCTGTAGAAGGTGAATCTCATGAAATCAATGTACAACCAGGAGAATACACATTAACGGAAAATACAGCACCAGATGGTTATGTAAAATCAGAATCTATTACTTTTGAAGTGGATAAAGATGGAAAAGTAACTATCAGTGAACAAGAAGTTGACAAAGTCGTTATGATTGACGAATATGCCGACCAAAAAGTTGCGATTTCTAAACAAGATATTATTGGAAATGAAATTGCCGGTGCAGAATTATCTGTAACAGACGAAGATGGAAATGAAGTAGCTTCATGGACATCGGAAGCAGGAAAATCTTATCGAATCGATCTTCAACCAGGAACTTATACATTAGTTGAAAACACAGCTCCAGAAGGATACGAAGTATCACAATCTATCACATTCGCAGTGGATAAAGATGGAAAAGTGACAATTAATGAAAAAGAAGTTGAAAAAGTAATCATGACAGACGAATACACAGATCACAAAGTGAAAGTATCGAAAGTCGATGTAGCCGGAAACGAAGTAGAAGGCGCACAAATGAAGATTACCGGAACAACAAAAGGTGGAGAAACAGTCGAAATTACTTGGGAATCTGGAAAAGAAGCCAAGGAAATTGAACTACAACCAGGAGAATACACATTAGAAGAAACAATGGCTCCAAACGGATATGAAGTAGCGGAATCAATTGAATTCACAGTGGGAATCCAAGGTGTAGACAAAGTACAAGAAATCGAAATGGTTGACGAATACTCGGATCAAACCGTAGTGATTTCTAAACAAGACATTTCTGGAAACGAAATTGCTGGTGCAGAGTTATCAGTAACAGACAAAGATGGAAATGTAGTGGAAACATGGACATCTGTAAAAGGTGAATCACATGAAATTAGCGTACAACCAGGTACTTATCAATTAATCGAAATCACAGCTCCAAATGGATACGAAGCATCCGAATCTATCACATTCGTAGTAGACAAAGATGGAAACGTAAAAGTTGGGAAAGACAAAGTCGATGCAGTAGTCATGGTTGACGAATACGCTGATCAAAAAGTAACAATTTCTAAACAAGACGTTGCTGGAAACGAAATCGCTGGTGCAGAATTATCTGTAACAGACAGTGAAGGTAATGTTGTAGAAACATGGACTTCTGAAGAAGGAAAATCTCATAAAGTAGACCTTCAACCAGGAGAATACACATTAACAGAAAACACAGCTCCAGAAGGATATGTAGTATCTGAATCAATTACATTCGTAGTGGATGAAACAGGAACAGTCAGCGTTAATGGACAAGAAGTATCCGCTGTTGTCATGACAGACGAATACGAAAACCACAAAGTGAAGGTATCAAAAGTTGATGTAGCCGGAAACGAAGTAGAAGGCGCACAAATGAAGATTACCGGAACAACAAAAGGTGGAGAAACAGTCGAAATTACTTGGGAATCTGGAAAAGAAGCCAAGGAAATTGAACTACAACCAGGAGAATACACATTAGAAGAAACAATGGCTCCAAACGGATATGAAGTAGCGGAATCAATTGAATTCACAGTGGGAATCCAGGGTGTAGAAGAAGTACAAGAAATCGAAATGGTAGACGCATGGTCGGATCAAACTGTTAAGATTTCAAAACAAGATGTTGCCGGAAAAGAATTAGCTGGTGCAACATTAACAATCACAGGTACAACGGAAGATGGCCAAGAAATTACACCAATTACTTGGGAATCAACAGGAAATACAAGAAATGTAGTATTACAACCAGGAACTTACACATTAACAGAAGATTCAGCTCCAAATGGTTATGAAGTATCTGAATCTATCACATTCGTAGTAGATAAAGATGGAAAAGTAACTGTAGGAAAAGACAAAGTCGATGCTGTAGTTATGGTAGACGAATACGCAGATCAAACCGTTGTGATTTCTAAACAAGACATTTCTGGAAAAGAAATTGAAGGTGCAGAATTAACAGTAACAGACAGTGAAGGAAACGAAGTCGATTCATGGACATCCGAAAAAGATGTTTCTCATGAAATTAGCGTACAACCAGGAACTTACACATTAACAGAAAACTCAGCTCCAAATGGTTATGAAGTATCCGAATCTATCACATTTGTAGTAGACAAAGATGGAAACGTAAAAGTTGGTAATGACAAAGTTGATAAAGTAGTCATGGTTGACGAATACTCTGACCAAACAGTTGTTATTTCTAAACAAGATATTTCTGGAAAAGAAATTGAAGGTGCTCAGTTATCAGTAACAGACAGTGAAGGAAACGAAGTAGACGCATGGACATCTGTAAAAGGTGAATCTCATGAAATTACTGTACAACCAGGAGAATACACATTAACTGAAAACACAGCTCCAAATGGTTACGAAGTATCCGAATCTATCACATTCATAGTAGATAAAGATGGAAAAGTAACAGTTGGAAACGAAGAAGTTGATAAAGTAGTCATGGTTGATGAATACTCTGACCAAACTGTTGTAATTTCTAAACAAGATATTAATGGAAATGAAATTTCTGGTGCCGATTTGAAAGTAAAAGATCAAGACGGAAAAGTTATAGATTCATGGACATCTAGAGAAGATCAAACTCATGAAATTACTGTACAACCAGGAACATATACATTAGTCGAAGACCTTGCTCCTCTAGGATACGAAAAAGCAGAATCAATCACATTTAGTGTAGATCATACTGGAAAAGTGACCGTAAAAGGTGTTGCAGTAGATAATGTAGTAATGGTAGATGCGTTCTCAGATCAAAGAGTGACAATTTCTAAACAAGATATTTCTGGAAAAGAAATTGAAGGTGCACAACTTAAAGTTACTGACAAATCAGGAAACGTAGTGGATACATGGACTTCAGAAGAAGGACAATCACACGAAATTTCTGTACAACCAGGAGAATACACATTAGAAGAAACAACGGCTCCAAACGGATACGAAGTATCAGAATCTATCACATTCGTAGTGGATGAAACTGGAAAAGTAACAATTGGAGGACAAGAAGTTGATCAAGTAATCATGGTTGACGAATACTCGGATCACAATGTTGTTATTTCTAAACAAGATATTACTGGAAAAGAAATTTCTGGTGCTCAACTTAAAGTAACAGACAATGCAGGAAATGTAGTAGAAACTTGGACTTCTGTTGAAGGACAATCACACGAAGTTTCATTACAACCAGGAACTTACAAGTTAGTGGAAAACTTAGCTCCATTAGGATATGAAAAAGCTGCAACTATAACATTCTCAGTGGATTTAAGTGGAAAAGTAACTGTAGGAGAACAAGAAGTTGATCAAGTAGTCATGGTTGACGAATACGCTGATCAAAAAGTTATAATCTCTAAACAAGACATTGTCGGAAACGAAATCGCTGGTGCAGAATTATCTGTAACAGACAGTGAAGGTAATGTTGTAGAAACATGGACTTCTGAAGAAGGAAAATCTCATAAAGTAGACCTTCAACCAGGAGAATACACATTAACAGAAAACACAGCTCCAGAAGGATATGTAGTATCTGAATCAATTACATTCGTAGTGGATGAAACAGGAACAGTCAGCGTTAATGGACAAGAAGTATCCGCTGTTGTCATGACAGACGAATACGAAAACCACAAAGTGAAGGTATCAAAAGTTGATGTAGCCGGAAACGAAGTAGAAGGCGCACAAATGAAGATTACCGGAACAACAAAAGGTGGAGAAACAGTCGAAATTACTTGGGAATCTGGAAAAGAAGCCAAGGAAATTGAACTACAACCAGGAGAATACACATTAGAAGAAACAATGGCTCCAAACGGATATGAAGTAGCGGAATCAATTGAATTCACAGTGGGAATCCAGGGTGTAGAAGAAGTACAAGAAATCGAAATGGTAGACGCATGGTCGGATCAAACTGTTAAGATTTCAAAACAAGATGTTGCCGGAAAAGAATTAGCTGGTGCAACATTAACAATCACAGGTACAACGGAAGATGGCCAAGAAATTACACCAATTACTTGGGAATCAACAGGAAATACAAGAAATGTAGTATTACAACCAGGAACTTACACATTAACAGAAGATTCAGCTCCAAATGGTTATGAAGTATCTGAATCTATCACATTCGTAGTAGATAAAGATGGAAAAGTAACTGTAGGAAAAGACAAAGTCGATGCTGTAGTTATGGTAGACGAATACGCAGATCAAACCGTTGTAATATCTAAACAAGACATTTTTGGAAACGAAATTGAAGGTGCAGAATTAACTGTAACGGATAAAGAAGGAAATGTAGTTGAATCATGGACATCTGTAAAAGATGAATCACATGAAATTAGCGTACAACCAGGAGAATACACATTAACTGAAAACACAGCTCCAAACGGATACGAAGTATCAGAATCAATCACATTTGTAGTGGATGAAACTGGAAAAGTAACAGTTGGTGGTGAAGAAGTTGAAAAAGTAGTCATGGTTGACGAATACTCTGATCAAACCGTTGTGATTTCTAAACAGGATATTTCTGGAAAAGAAATTGAAGGTGCAGAATTATCAGTAACAGATAAAGAAGGAAATACAGTTGATACATGGACATCTGTAGAAGGTGAATCTCATGAAATCAATGTACAACCAGGAGAATACACATTAACGGAAAATACAGCACCAGATGGTTATGTAAAATCAGAATCTATTACTTTTGAAGTGGATAAAGATGGAAAAGTAACTATCAGTGAACAAGAAGTTGACAAAGTCGTTATGATTGACGAATATGCCGACCAAAAAGTTGCGATTTCTAAACAAGATATTATTGGAAATGAAATTGCCGGTGCAGAATTATCTGTAACAGACGAAGATGGAAATGAAGTAGCTTCATGGACATCGGAAGCAGGAAAATCTTATCGAATCGATCTTCAACCAGGAACTTATACATTAGTTGAAAACACAGCTCCAGAAGGATACGAAGTATCACAATCTATCACATTCGCAGTGGATAAAGATGGAAAAGTGACAATTAATGAAAAAGAAGTTGAAAAAGTAATCATGACAGACGAATACACAGATCACAAAGTGAAAGTATCGAAAGTCGATGTAGCCGGAAACGAAGTAGAAGGCGCACAAATGAAGATTACCGGAACAACAAAAGGTGGAGAAACAGTCGAAATTACTTGGGAATCTGGAAAAGAAGCCAAGGAAATTGAACTACAACCAGGAGAATACACATTAGAAGAAACAATGGCTCCAAACGGATATGAAGTAGCGGAATCAATTGATTTCACAGTGGGAATCCAGGGTGTAGAAGAAGTACAAGAAATCGAAATGGTTGACGAATACTCGGATCAAACTGTTGTGATTTCTAAACAAGATATTTCCGGAAATGAAATTGCTGGTGCAGAGTTATCAGTAACAGACAGTGAAGGAAATGTAGTGGAAACATGGACATCTGTAAAAGGTGAATCTCATGAAATTAGCGTACAACCAGGAGAATACACATTAACAGAAAACTCAGCTCCAAATGGTTATGAAGTATCTGAATCTATCACATTCGTAGTGGACAAAGATGGAAACGTAAAAGTTGGAAAAGTCAAAGTTGATGCAGTAATCATGGTTGACGAATACTCGGATCAAACTGTAGTAATTTCTAAACAAGACATTTCTGGAAACGAAATTGAAGGTGCTCAGTTATCAGTAACAGACAGTGAAGGAAATACAGTCGATACATGGACTTCTGTTGAAGGACAATCACACGAAATCTCTGTACAACCAGGAGAATACACATTAACTGAAAACACAGCTCCAAACGGTTATGAAGTATCTGAATCTATCACATTCGTAGTGGACAAAGATGGAAACGTAAAAGTTGGAAAAGATACTGTGGATGTAGTCGTAATGGTTGACGAATACTCTGATCAAACTGTTGTAATTTCTAAACAGGACATTTCTGGAAAAGAAATTGAAGGTGCTCAGTTATCAGTAACAGACAGTGAAGGAAATGTAGTTGAATCATGGACTTCTGTAGAAGGTGAATCACATGAAATTTCTGTACAACCAGGAGAATACACATTAACAGAAAACTCAGCTCCAAATGGTTATGAAGTATCTGAATCTATTACATTCGTAGTGGATAAAGATGGAATCGTAAAAGTTGGAAATGAAGAAGTTGAAAAAGTAGTCATGATTGATGATTATTCAGAACAATTAGTAACTGTTAAAAAGACAGATTTCTCGAATAGAGAAGTTATGGGTGCAAGCTTAACATTGTATGATGAAGACGGAAACGTTGTTAAATCTTGGATTACAGATGCTCCTGGAAAAGAAGTAGAAGTATTACCTGGAACTTACACATTAGTGGAAAATTATGCTCCAGCAGGATTTGAAATTGCTAGACCAGTAACATTTACTATTGATCACACTGGAAAAATTACAGTGGATGGAAAAACAGTAAGAGGTACTAATGTCTACATGTTAGATGCTTGGGTAAAACATACTATCTTAGTATCTAAACAAGATATTGCTGGTAATGAATTAGCAGGTGCAGAATTAACAATTGCTGGTCATAGAAAAGATGGTCAAGAAATTGTACCAATTACTTGGACATCAACAGGTGATGCGAAATTTGTACAATTACAACCAGGAACATATACATTTACAGAAAATAAAGCTCCTTTAGGATATGATATTGCTGAAACGGTGGAATTTACTGTAAATGAATTAGGAATGATCATTGTTGATGGAAATGCAGTGGATGAATTAATCATGATTGACGAATTATCAACATATGATGTGACTATTAGTAAAACAGATATTGCTGGTGAAGAATTAGCCGATGCTCAATTAAGAGTAAATGGTGTAACAGACAGTGGTGAACAAGTAGAATTTACTTGGACAACTGATGGAAAAGTTAAGGAAATTAATGTTAAAGCTGGAACTTATGTACTAAGCGAAATCTCAGCTCCAGATGGTTATGAAAAAGCCGATCCTATTACTTTTGTAGTAAGCAAAGAAGGAATTGTAACTATCGGAGATGATGAAGTTGACAAAGTCGTTATGGTAGATAAGTATGCGGATCACAAAGTTGCCATTTCTAAAGTAGACATTACCGGAGAAGAAATTGAAGGTGCAAAATTAACAGTGACTGGAACATCAAAAGATGGTGAAAAAGTAGAAATTACTTGGACATCAGAAGCTGGTAAATCGCACGAACTTGAATTACAACCTGGTGAATATACATTAACGGAAGTGACAGCTCCTGACGGATACGAAGTTGCTGAATCAATCGAATTTACTGTTGATGTAGAAGGTGTTGATGAAGTGCAAAATATCAAGATGGAAGATAAGTGGTCAGATCACAAGGTAATGATTTCAAAAGTTGACTTTAATGGAAAAGAAATTGAAGGTGCTGAATTAACAGTAACTGGAACTACAAAAGATGGTAGACAAGTAGAAATTACTTGGATTTCAGAAGCTGGAAAATCGCATGAACTTGAATTACAACCTGGTGATTACACATTAACAGAAGTAATGGCTCCAAATGGTTATGAAATTGCAGAATCTATTGACTTTACAGTAACTGTAAATGGTGTAGAAGAAGTGCAAGAAATCGTAATGAAAGATGCTTGGTCAAACCACAAAGTAATTGTTAATAAAACAGATATGAAAGACTTAATTGGTGGTGCGAAGTTACAAATTATTGGTACGACATTAGATGGTCAATCCTATACAGAAACTTGGACTACTGTTGCGGGTCAATCGTATGTTACAGAATTACAACCAGGTGTTTACACATTAAAAGAAATTTCGGCTCCAAAAGGATATGCGATCGCAAAAGATATTACTTTTGAAATCGATGTTGACGGAACTATTTCTGTGGTTGATAAGAAAGGAAATAAAGAAGTTGTAAAAGAAATCGTTATGGTTGATAAAAAAGTCAACGGCGGTACACCTACAAGTGTTAATACTAACTCTACATTCTATGGAGGAGGTATGTTAGCTTCTATGTTTGCTTTACTTGTGATTATGTTGAAAAAACGTAAAGAAACAGAATAGATAATATAATAAAGGCTGGTCATTTTGATCAGTCTTTATTTTCTGAATGTTTTGAAATTGTTTTCTGAAAAAAACATTGACATTTATTTCACATTTATATACATTATTAGTGTACAAAGCAAAGGCGCTTTTCAATCTTAGGGTTGATAGCGCCTTTTTTGTTGTTTTGTATAAAAGAATACGAAAAAAACGAATTTTGAGTGTGGGAATGATAAAATTCGAAAGTAGTGTGTTTCATTTTTTGTTTTGGACATAAACAAGCATATTTTATAAGTGTTTAAATGGGGAACTATGAGTATGGGTATGTAGTCTTTGGTAATCTGACAAAATGTGTTTTGTTTGTTCAAATATGGTTTCCATCTGGAAACCATTTGCTCTGAAAAATCATATAATGTAATTTTGTACAAGAAGGAATATGGGGTAAATGAAAATCTTTCGTGTGCAAAAGATAGTGAATCGCGGATGATGTTTTCTCTCTTTATTTTTTCCTTCATTGAAAGCGATTCTTACTTGAAAGAAAAAGGATTCTTGTGTATAATCTCTTTATTCTTGAGGGAGTAATCAGCATAGAGATATGTTGTACTATCGACACAATGGTGAATTGATTTTCACCCGGTATTACATTAAATGATGAGACTCAGCGATTAGCTTTATTTGTTGATCGCTGGGTCTTTTTTTTGGAAAGGCAGGTTTTAATGTATGAGTTTGTTAGAATTATTTATTTTAGCTGTTGGATTGTCTATGGACGCTTTTGCGGTATCGATTTGTAAAGGATTATCTATGAAAGATATAAAATGGCATCATATGGCATTGGCTGGTGCCTGGTTTGGAGGATTCCAAGCAGGAATGCCAATTATTGGTTATTTTTTGGGAAGATTCTTTGCGGATTTTGTGAATAGTTATGCACATTGGATTGCCTTTATTCTATTAGCTTTTATTGGTTTCCAAATGATTAAAGAAAGTCGAGAAGAGGAAGAAGTCGATGCGAACATGGATGTGAAAAGTATGTTTATGTTGGCAATAGCCACTAGTATAGATGCTTTAACAGTTGGATTAACTTTTGCCTTTTTAAAAGTTCAAATTATACCAGCGGTTTCTTTGATTGGAGTGACAACATTTGCATTTTCAGCCATTGGGGTGAAAATTGGTTCTATTTTTGGAACAAAATATAAATCTAAGAGTGAATTCGTTGGTGGAATTGTGTTAATCTTAATAGGAATAAAGGTCTTATTAGAAGGATTAGGAATCCTTTAAAGGAGGAAAAGTATGTATCATTTATTGCTTTCCGTATTTTTATTGATTATTGGATTTGTGTTATTAATAAAAGGAGCCGACTTTTTTGTCGATGGGTCTTCCAATGTGGCAAAAATGTTTAAGGTACCTCCTATAATCATTGGATTAACAATTGTGGCGATGGGAACTTCTTTACCAGAAACAGCAGTTAGTGTGACAGCTTCTTTGATGAACAACAATGCCTTGGCTATTAGTAATGCGATTGGGTCTAATATATTTAATCTATTAGTGGTAACAGGATGTAGTTGTTTATTTGTTCCTATGGCTGTACAAATCAAAACTTTAAAAGAAGAATTTCCTTTTTCAATATTCTGTGCTCTTTTATTATTAGGATTGGGATTTCTTGGCATGAACATTAGCCACTTAGGATTCATTGAAATGTCCTTGAGTCGTACAGATGGAATGGTATTGTTAGCTGTTTTTGCGTGTTATCTACTTTGGATGATTCGCTCGGCTTTAAAAGCCCGAAACGAAGCTGAAGAAAACGAAGAAGAAACGCTTCCATTATGGAAATGTATAGTTTTTATTCTTGGTGGAGCTGTTGCGATTAAATATGGAGGAGACTTTGTCGTAGAAGGGGCTAGTGAAATTGCTTCTAGTTTTGGAATGAGTCAGAACTTGATTGGGTTGACAATCGTAGCTTTAGGAACTTCTTTACCAGAATTAGTAACTTCTGTTGTAGCAGCTAAGAAAAATGAAGTAGATATGGCTTTAGGAAATGTTATTGGATCCAATATCTTTAACATTTTACTTGTATTAGGTGTTGCGTCTACAATTAGTCCAATCGAATTTATTATGGAAAATGTATATGACATAATCATACTTTGTGTAATGAGTGTAATCGTTTGGCTATTTGCATGGACAAAACGAGAATTGGATAAAAAAGAAGGACTATTAATGCTTCTAATGTATGCTTGTTATATGGTATATATTTTCATGAGATAATGATGAAATCCCTACGGGGATTTTTTCTTTTTTGTCCACAAAATGACTTTGTGAAATTGTGTGTTTCTATTCATTTATTGTATAGTTCTTGATATACTTAAAGTTAGGAAACGTAAAGGGGGATACTATGGTTTATTATCAAGTATTAAAACAGCGGCGTATAGACTTGCAAGTTTCTATCGAAGATATTTCGTCTCAAACTCGTCTAGCACCTCAATATATTGAAGCAATTGAAGAAAACAATTTAGATATTTTTACTGGAGATTTTGATTTTGTCAGACGTTTTGTAAAATCTTATGCAGAAACAATCGGGGTCAATTGGGAATATATAAAAGACGATGTAGAATTGAATATCAGTCGTTACATTCAAATGAAAATCAACGAACCTTCTGAACAAATCGTACTAAAGCCAAGTGCAGAAATGTATGATATTGAAGAAGAAGTTCCATCTTTTAAACAAGCTCCTAAGAAAGCGGCACCAAAAACATCCGCTAAGAAAAAATCTGGAAAGAAAAAAGGAAAGAAAGTTTCAGGAGCTAAGAAAAAATCTGTGAATATCCCAAATGTGGATTTTCAACAACATGCAAAAAAAGTTGTGAAATGGACAAAAGCAAGTCGTAGAAGATTCTTGATCGCGGTTGCGGTTGGAATTGGAGCTTTATTATTGGGAGCAAACATGGTTTTGAGCAAAATTTCTAGCGAACAAAACGCAGCGCAAGACAGTGCTCGACAAGCGGAACTAAAAGCCAAAGAAGAAGAAACGGCAAAACTTGCGAACCAAAAGAAAGCAACTAGTAAAAAAACTGCCCAAGAAGAAGCTGAAAAGAACAAATTGGAATCACAAGTAGAAAGTGATTCAATCATCACAAATACAGATGCAGCAAATAATATTTATCAAATTACGAATTTAATCGAGACAGATCAAAGATTAACTATCGAAATTGTTATTCCAGAAGAAACAAAAATTGCTGTATACCAAGATGATACACCGATTAACGATACGGAAGCAGAATATACAAAATTGTATTCCGAATCTTTTACAATTGATCATACTTGTTTAATTCAATTGGAAATCTCTAATTACCAAGAAAACGAAATTATCATTAATGGACAAAAAATCACATTTGATACATCGTTGTGGTATGAAGGAGAACCAGCTGTAATCTATCTTGAAATTAAGACAAACGATGGAGCTGGATCCAATGGTGAAGAACAATACTATGATGCATATATTGAAGAAGAGGAAGAGGAAGAATAATTTATGAATTTACCAAACAAGCTTACTTTGATGCGTATTTTATTAGTACCAGTTGTGGTATTAATTATGTTATGTATAGATCCAAAGTTTTGTGTTATTAATCAAGCTTCAGGATTGGCTTTAAGAGATGTATTAGCTTTCGTGGTTTTCGCAATCGCAAGTATCACAGATATGTTAGACGGAATGATTGCGCGTAAATACAATTTAATTACTTCATTTGGAAAGTTTGCAGATCCAATTGCAGATAAGATGCTAGTAAATACCTTATTGATTTTATTAGCTGTTTCTGGACAAGCAAACGTTATTGCAGTATTACTAATGGTATGGAGAGATTTAATTGTAGATGGATTACGAATGACTGCCAGCAATAAAGGAAAAGTAGTGAGTGCTGGTTTTTATGGAAAACTAAAAACTGTACTACAAATGATTGCGATTGTCTTTGTGTTATTAAGAAACTGGCCTTTTGCTGCCCTTGGATTACCAGTGGATCAAATTCTATTATGGGCTGCATGTGCATGTTCATTATTTAGTGGATATATTTATTTTATGCAACTAAAAAATTATGTATTAGAATCAATGTAATATTTGAAAGAGGAAATAAATGGCTAAAAAAGAAACCGTAGAAACAAAAGATAAAGATAAGCTTTTAAAAGATGTTTTGGGTCAAATTGAAAGAGAATATGGAAAAGGTTCAATCATGAAATTGGGGGATCGTCCTGCTCTTGATATTGAACCAATCCCAAGTGGAAGCTTATTACTAGATCAAGCGTTAGGTATTGGAGGGTACCCAAAAGGACGAATTATTGAAATTTATGGACCAGAATCTAGTGGGAAAACTACCTTGGCATTACATGCGATTGCGCAAGTTCAACGTCAAGGAGGAAGAGCCGCTTTTATCGATGCTGAAAACGCAATTGATCCTGTTTATGCCAAAAACTTAGGTGTAGATATTGATGAATTAATTCTTTCTCAACCGGATAGTGGGGAACAAGGGTTAAATATCATGCTTATGTTAATTGAAAGTGGAGCAGTAGATCTAGTTGTTGTGGATAGTGTAGCTGCCTTAGTTCCGCAAGTGGAATTAGATGGAGAAATGGGAGATCTTCAAGTAGGTGCCCAAGCTCGTATGATGTCAAAAGCTATGCGTAAATTAGCTGGTTTAATGAATCATAACGATTGTACTGCAATTTTTATTAACCAATTGCGTGAAAAAGTAGGGGTGATTTATGGAAACCCTGAAACAACTCCAGGAGGAAGAGCGTTAAAATTCTATTCTTCTGTTCGTATTGATATTCGTAAAGCTGATGCGATTAAGAACGGTTCTGAAATCGTTGGTAACAAAGTAAAAGTCAAAGTTGTAAAAAATAAGGTAGCTCCTCCTTTTAAATCAGCAACTTTGGAAATTGTATACGGAGAAGGATTGTCTTATGTATCTGAGTTAGTTGATCTTTGTGTAGAAGCTGACATTATTCACAAAGCAGGAGCCTGGTTCAGCTATGAAGGGGATAAAATTGGGCAAGGAAAAGAAGCGGCTAAACAATATGTTAAAAACAACCCAGAATTCCAAGCTAAAATTGAAGCACAATTAAAAGAATATCAACAATCACACCCAAATATGGAAATTCCAGAATAAAAAGAGGTCACAACATATAATGTTGTGACTTTTTTACACGTGTCTTGTCAGATGTATATTGAAAAGTAATATGAAAAGAGTATAATATTTTTGATACACAGGAGAAATTGTATGGCAAGATTAGAAAAAGATATTTACTCTACGATTCCAGCGGATTCATTGAAAAATCCAGTAGTTTTTGTGGTAGATATGGTAAATGGTTTTTGTAAAGAAGGAGATTTGCATGACAAAGCAATCTTAGATATTGTAGATGCCCAAAAAGAATTAATGGATGCATTGGAATGTCGAAATGTTTTTGTGTGCGATAACCATCCACCAAGAACTCGTGAATTTGAAAGTTATCCTAAACACTGTGTGATTGGAACAAGCGAAGCACAAGTTATAGAAGAATTACAACCATATATTAAGAGACATATTCCTAAAAATAGTACAAATACTTTTCATGCACAAGGATTTCAAGAATTCTTAAAAGAAGAAATGGATCGATACAATGATATTGTGGTTGTTGGATGTTGTACAGACTTATGCATTTTACAATTTGTTTTATCTTTACAGTCATACTTAAACGAACACAATATGGTCAATCATTCTATTGTTGTTCCTGTGGATTGTGTAGAAACTTATCATATAGAAGGAGTTCATGATGCCGCTCTATGGAACAAAATGGCATTAGAAAATATGCGAATCAACGGTGTAAACGTTGTTAGTCATATTAAATAAGAAGGAAGAGAATTATGAAATTAAAACCAATTATTACTAGTTTATTAGAAACCGATTTATATAAATTTTCCATGGGACAAGCGATTTATCACCAATTTAGTGATTATAAAACAACATGGAGTTTTAAATGTCGTAATAAGGATGTTTTCTTTACCGAAGAAATGGTACAAGAAATCCGTGACCAAATTAAAATGTATTGTAATCTTAAATTTGAAGAAGATGAACTACAATATTTAGATTCTATCCGTTGGATTAAGGGGTCTTATGTAGACTTTTTAAGATTATGGCAACCTCGTTTTGAAGATTTTGAAATCACAACCAATGCAGAATGTGGACTTTCAATCGAAACAAGAGGAACATGGCTAAATACTTCTATGTATGAAATTCCGACATTAGCTATTGTAAACGAAGTATATTTTAGAATGGCTTATGATTATGATGAACTATATGAACAATTTAAACGAAAATTGTTAGATAAAATTGAAAAACTAAAATTAGGAAAAGAAAACGGTGGATTTGACATTGGGAAATTTAGTGAATTCGGAATTCGTCGCCGTTTGTCTGCGGATAGCCAAGATTATTTAATGAAAGTATTGATCAAAAACAATTCTTCTTTTAAAGATTCTGTTTGTGTCGGAACAAGTAATGTATATTTGGCAAAAAAATATAAAGTAACACCAGTAGGAACAATGGCACACGAATGGATCATGTGTGTTGGACAAGGGGATCACAAACACAACCCGGCTTATTCAAACTGGTATGCATTAAACCGTTGGATTCAAGAATATGGAGTGTTGAATGGTACAGCATTAACCGATGCAATCACGACAGAATGTTTCTTAAAAGATTTCCAATTAACTTTCGCAACATTATTCAATGGTGTTCGTCATGACAGTGGAGATCCATTTGTATGGGGAGACAAAATGATTGCGCACTATGAAGAGTTAGGTATTGATGCGCAAACGAAAACATTATTATTCTCGGATAGTCTAGATTTTGAAAGAGCAAATGCGCTAAAAGAATATTTCCAAGATCGTGTAAAAGTTGCGTTTGGAATTGGAACATATTTATCGAATGATACAGATGTTTCTCCATTAAACATTGTTATGAAAACAACAGCTTGTAACGGAATGGACGTCGCAAAAATCAGTGATGTTCCAGGAAAAGGAATGTGTAAAAATCCAGCGTATACAGAATATCTTCAAAGATGTATTGATTGGAGAATGGCCCACGAATAGAAGAAGCTCAATTGAGCTTCCTTTTTATTTTTATCAAAATGTCTGATAAAATATATATGGGTAAGAGGATTTTTTATATGAGATTTTATTTAATTAGACATGGAGAAACATTATTCAATGTAAAAGGGCAAATTCAAGGATGGTGTGATTCTCCACTTACAAAAAAAGGAATTGAACAAGTACAAGATGCTAGAAAAAAAGTTGAAAATGTAGACTTTGTGGCAGGATATTCTTCGACAGCAGAACGTGCAAAAGACACATTGCATATTGTGTTCGAAGGAAGAGACATTCCGCAAAAACATTTGAAGGGATTAAGAGAGATTTACACAGGTGAATTAGAAGGTGAACCAGAAAGTATGTATGCGAAATTGGGAATTAACTACTTTGATGGTTTTAAAGCACAAGGTGGAGAATCTTTTGATGAAGCATTGGATCGTTTTATTTCAACTCTTCAAGAATTAGAAAAGAAACACCCTGAAGGCAATGTGTGCATTTGTGGTCATGGTGGTGTAATGATGGCGACCGTTTTTACAATCGATCCTTCGTATAAAGCGATTTTTGAGGAAAAAGGTGGATTGAAAAATGGCTCCGTTACAATTATTGAAATGGAAAAAGGAGAAATGAAATTAATTTCTGTAGGTGAATAAGGTTATGAAGATATATTTAGTTCGTCATGGGGAGACTATTTTTAATAAAAGAGGAAGAGTTCAAGGATGGTGTGATTCACCATTAACCGAATTAGGAATCCGACAAGCCAAAAATGTTGGGAAAAATATGCGAAATATTCCTTTTGAAAAAGCATATTGTTCAACATTGGAAAGAGTGGTCGATACTGCCGAATATATTCTTGCAGGAAGAGATGTTGAATTAGAAGAAAGAAAAGAAATTAAAGAATTCAACTTTGGAATATACGATGGAGATTATGAAAAAGATGTGTTTAATCATCGTACACATATGCAAGGATTTAGAGATGTTGGTGGGGAAAATATGCCAGATGTTTCTAAGCGAATGTTAGCTTTTTTAGAAAAAATAGGAAATATGTATCCAAAAGGAAATGTTCTCGTTGTCTCTCATGGAGGATCTATTATGAATGTTATGCATGCCTTAGATCATAAAAAAGTGGTGGAACAAGAAAAATTGGGAAATAAGATTGAAAATTGTTCTGTTACAATATTAAACTATGAAAACGGACAATTTAGAATTGATGATTACGGAAATTGTACGTTTAAGGAGGATTAATATGTCGGCTTGGGATATTGAATATTGTAAATTATGCGAAAAAATCTTAAAAGATGGAAAAGAAGTGGAAAATAGAACTGGAATAAATACAATCAAAATTCCTTCGTATCATTTTCAATTAAATGTAGGCGAAGAGTTTCCTATTTTGACCACAAAACAATTGTTTATTCGACAAGCAATTTTGGAAATGATGTGGATCTATCAAGCACAATCAAACGATGTTCGTTGGTTACAAGAAAGAAATGTTCACATTTGGGATTTATGGGAAATTGATGAAAATGGAGATTGGAAAGATATTAATACAGGAAAAGTATTGAAACATTTTGATTCTGCGTATGCACATACGATTGGAACTGCCTATGGATATATTGTGAAGAAATTTCATTTGATTGATAATTTAATTGACAAAATTAAGAACAATCCAACCGATCGTAGAATGGTGATGTCTTTATGGCAAGACGACTATTTAGATACTGCGGTTTTACCAAGTTGTGTATGGTCAAGTGAATGGGATGTTACGGATGGAACACTAAACTGCTGGGTGCATCAAAGAAGTTGCGATGTGCCATTAGGCCTTCCATTTAATATGACACAATACGCCGTATTATTGAAATTATTGGCACAAGTAACAGGATTAAAAGCTGGAACGATTGACTGGTCTATTAAAGATGCTCATATTTATGTAAATCAAGTAGATGGAATTAAAGAACAATTGGAACGTTTCCATACGATAGGGCACTATCCTTCGCCTGAATTGTGGATAAATCCAGAAATAAAAGATTTTTATGATTTTGATAATTCAAAAGATTGTAAGGATATTAAATTAGTAGAATATAAGCATATGGGAAAAATTGCTTTCCCATTAGCACAATAGGAGTTTTTATGACATTAACGATGATTGCCGCGATTGGCCAAAACAACGAACTAGGAAAAGACAATACATTAATTTGGAATTTTCCTCAAGATCTTAAATTTTTTCGAAGTCAAACAAAGGGACATACTATTGCAATGGGGAGAAAAACCTTTGAATCGTTACCAGGAATGCTTCCCAAAAGACATCATATTGTGATCACAAGAACGAATCCAAAGTTACCAGAAGAAGTAGAAATTTTTTCTAGTATTGAAGAATTTTTGGAAAAATATAGAAATGTTGATGAAGAAATTTTTGTGATAGGTGGTGCACAAATTTATACACAAATGTTAGAAAAAGCCGATCGACTATTATTAACAGAAATTGAAAAAAGCTATGATGCCGATGCTTTTTTTCCCGTGTTTGATAAAACTAAATATGAAAAAACAATATTATCAGATATCACAGAAAATGGTGTACACTATAATCACATAGAATATAAGAGGAAATAGAATATGAACTATCAAGAATTATTAGAACAAGTTAAAGCGATTGCCAAAGAAGCCGCTGAATTTATGGCAAACGGTACAGTGGAACAAGTGGACGAAAAAGGAGATGTAGCCAATATTGTTACAAATATGGATGTAGCTACACAAAATCTAGTAATTGAAAAATTAACTCCATTGATCCCAAATGCGATTTTCTTTGCGGAAGAAAAAGAAAATCAAGCATTAACAAATGAATACACTTGGATTATTGACCCAATTGATGGAACTTCCAATTACGCATATGATTTTAAACACTCTTGTGTAAGTATTGCTCTAGCTTATAATCACGAACCTCTTTTAGGAGCTGTTTACGATCCATATTTAAAAGAATTGTTCTGGGCATTAAAAGGCGAAGGTGCTTTTGTGAATGGGCAAAAATTGAATGTGAAACAAAATCCAATGCGTTCTTCATTAATACTAATTGGAACATCTCCATATAAGAAAGAATTAGCCGATAAAACCTTTGATACATTAAAAAGATTGTTTATCCACGGACGTGATTTACGTCGTTCAGGATCGGCGGTTTTAGATTTAGCTTATGTCGCAGCCGGTCGTGTGGATGCATTTTATGAAGAAAGCTTATCTTTTTGGGATTATGCAGCCGCTTCTTTATTTGTGAAGGAAGCTGGAGGATGTTTTGTTGCAGAAAATGGAAATTGGGGAGATGTAGCACCAATTCGTGTTCTTGCAGGTAATCCAAATAATATTGAAGACTTAAAAGAATTAGTAAAATAATAAGATAGTATTGGTTTTGTCTCGAAGTGAATAGGGAGATGAATTCTAAAAATGATATATTAGTATAATTGTGCTATAATTGAGTAAAATATGCTAAAGGAGTTTATCATGAAAAAATTTTTATCTACTATTTTTGTTGCACTATTTGTGATGGTTACGATGGTGTCGGTTACTGGATGTTCTAAAACGAAAGTTTGTACAACTGAATATACAGAAGCGAAAGAGGTTGAATTAGTGGCATATGACGATGGAATGGATAATATTTCTGTTGAAGGAAACAAAGTGAAATGTTCAATTTCTAAAGAAGCTACTTTTGAAGTTCAAGTTCGTGTGGATGGGGAAGAAGATTTTTTAAGTATCTCGCACACTAAACAAGGCTATACTGTAGAAAGCAAAAATGGATTTACTGTTATAGTAAAAGTTGAATAATTGGATAAGACATGCAAATCTGTATGTCTTTTTCATTTTTTAGTTATCGTTAAGGTGAAAAAAAGAGTACAGAAATAATTGTAGAATATAATAAGGACAGAAAAAGAGGAGAAAGATATGAGAGTTTTAGAAAAATTGAGTGATGTATTAGGAAAGTATATGGCTGTAGTTGTATTGATTGTGGCATCCTTTTCATTATTCGTGCCCCAGTCTACCTTATGGATCCAAACTACGTGGATCAACTATTTATTAATGATAGTGATGTTTGGAATGGGACTTACTTTGAAAATTGAGGATTTTAAATTGGTATTCACAAAGCCAAAGGATATTATCATTGGTTGTTTGGCACAGTTTACGATTATGCCCTTATTAGCTTTATTATTAGGAACATTATTTCATTTAGATGCCGCTCTTTTGGCTGGTGTTGTATTAGTAGGGACATGTCCTGGAGGAACATCAAGCAATGTCATTACATATCTAAGTGATGGAGATGTTGCACTTTCCGTAGGAATGACAGGTATCAACACTTTGTTGGCACCCGTCCTAACCCCAATGATTACTTGGCTTTTGTTGAGAACAACCGTTCAAGTGGATATGATGAGCATGTTCTTATCCATTGTAAAAGTTGTAATCATTCCAATCTCTCTTGGTTTTGTGATTAATCGCTTTTGGGCAGAAAGTACCAAAAAAGTGAGTAAAGTATTACCAATGATTTCGGTGATTGCGATTTCGTTTATTGTAGGAGCTGTTGTTTCACACAATGCCCAACAAATCCTTTCCACAGGATTTACTGTATTTGCGGTCGTAATCTTACACAATCTTTTAGGATATGCTTGTGGATATGGATTGGGTAAACTATTAGGATTACCTATGACTAAGAAAAAAGCTTTATCAATTGAAATTGGTATGCAAAACTCTGGCTTAGCAACTTCTTTAGCTGGAACAGCTTTTCCAAATCTTGCCTTAGCTACAGTCCCAGGTGCTGTTTTCTCTGTATGGCACAATATTTCTGGTGCACTATTAGCCAATCTTTATAGAAAATTAGAAAAGTAATAAAGAAAAAGACACAGGAGATTGATACTCCTGTGTTTAGTTTTGTGCGATTTTTTTTCGGATGTTTTTGTTTAAGAATTGTACAAAAAATAATAGTCCGATGGTTACGATACACAAACAAGCTAGGATTAAAATAATATATTTATAGCTTCCTAATAAGTCGTACGATTTACCTACGATTGCAGTGCTGATCGCATACGATAAGCTACCAAATAAGGCAACTGTTGGATATAGTTCTGCAAATCTTTCTGGTCCATAAACTTCTCTCATAATAAAAGCAGGACCATTGGCTCCACAAGCGAAGATACAACCATAGATTAAACATCCGAATAAAGCTAGAACGTAGCTTTTTGAATTTAATATAGAAAGTAGAATCAATCCACAAAATGTGAATGACAACATAATAGAAATACCCACTTTTGTTCCAAATTTATCAACTAATACACCCAAAGACAACTTAGAACAAACATTACCAATCATGGCAGCGCTCACCATTGTAGCGGATAATCCAGCAGCTAAAGGAATAGAATTGGCCATAGCCGCAATACTAGGATTTAATCCAGCGATAAAATTTATGCTTATCGCAATAAGAGAAATGAAAATCAACATATAGAATGGTAAAGCAATGGATTTCCCTTTTTTCATGGAAGGCGCATTTTGCTGAAATTCTTCAAATCCATATGGCATCACTCCAACTTCTTGCGGGCGATATCGAACAAATAGTAAAGAACATGGTAATGAAAATATTAAGACCAATATCGCGGATACAAACAGAGCATATTGATATCCTTTGCTGACAATCATTCCAGCAATAATTGGATTGAAAATAGCTCCCATTAATCCGGAAAAACTAGCACACAATCCAGTAAAAGAACCAACGTTTTTGTAAAACCAGTTGTTTAATAAAATAGTAATAGGAATTAAACTGAAACAAATGTTTGCCATCCCTAAAATAATTCCGATGCCATAGAGTAATATGATATTTTTTACAAAAGCGAGTAAGCACAAGCAACTACAATTGATGATTACTCCTAGGCTCATTATGATTCGCACGTGGATCTTTTGCATTAATTTTGTGACAATCGGGCCAAAAAATGCACTACTAATAGACATTAGTGTAATAAAAATAGTAATGGAACCTACAGGCTGCTTTAATGATTGTGACAAAGGGGTGACAAATTGTCCCAAACAATTTCCTGTAATTCCAATACTCGTTCCTGTTAAGATGCAACAGGAGGCAAGCATGATAAGGTGCTTATAAGATAAGTGATTGGAATTCATATACTGTATTCTCCTTATATATTATTATAATATTTTTTACACAGAAATGAGAATAAAAAAAGGAAAAAACTAATTGGATACTTTGTGGCATCTGTGAATAAATGATGTTATAATCATTAGTGAAAAAATTATCAAGAGAGGATTTACTATGAATTATCAAGAACTATATGAGCAAAAATTAGTAAGCGCTGAAGAAGCGGTTTCTGTAATAAAAAGTGGTGACTGGGTAGATTATGGTTGGTGTACAGCGACAGCAGATAAATGTGACCAAGCTTTAGCAAAAATCTTACCAGAATTAGAAGATGTAAAATTTAGAGGTGGTATCCTTTTAAAAGAACCAGAAATTTTTAAAATTGATAATCCAGCAGCTCATATGACATGGAACAGTTGGCATATGACAGGTATTGAAAGAAAAGCAATTAAACAAGGGTTCTGTTTTTATACGCCATTACGCTATTCGGAATTACCAAGATATTATCGCGAAAGTAACGATCCATTAGATGTAGCTATCATGCAAGTGGCTCCAATGGATAAACATGGATATTTTAACTTTGGACCAAATGCTTCTCATATGGCAGCTGTTTGTGAAAAAGCAAAAGTAATCATTGTTGAAGTAAATAAAAACATGCCTCGTTGTTTAGGAGGTTTTGAAGAAGGTGTCCACATTAGCGATGTTACATATATCGTAGAAGGAGATAATCCTCCAATGTTACAAATGCCAGCAGGAGGAGCTGCAAGTGAAATTGATATTGCGGTTGCCGAACAAATTGTAAAAATGATTCCAAACGGAGCATGTTTACAATTAGGAATTGGTGGTATGCCAAATGCGGTTGGAAGCTTAATTGCCAAAAGCGATCTAAAAGATTTGGGTGTACACACAGAAATGTATGTGGATGCGTTTGTAGATATCGCAAAAGCAGGAAAAATCACTGGTAAAAATAAGAATATCGATAAAGGACGTCAAGTATATGCCTTTGGAGCTGGTACGCAAAAATTATACGATTACCTAGATAACAATCCAGAATGTATGTCAGCCCCAGTAAATTATACTAACTCGATTGAAGCAATTTCTTCATTAGACAATTTCATCTCCATCAACAACGCTGTAAACATTGACTTATTTGGTCAAGTAAATGCGGAAAGTGCTGGAACAAAACATATTTCAGGTGCTGGAGGACAATTGGACTTTGTATTAGGAGCTTACAATTCAAATGGAGGAAAATCATTCATTTGTTTAAGTTCAACATTTATGAACAAAAAGACAGGTAAATTAGAAAGTCGTATTGTGCCTACTTTGGCAAATGGTAGCATCATTACAGATACGCGTGCTAATATCCATTATTTAGTAACAGAATATGGATGTGTAAATCTTAAAGGATTAACAACTTGGCAAAAAGCGGAAGCGATTATTAGTGTAGCTCACCCAGACTTCCGAGAAGAGTTGATTAAACAAGCCCAAGCTATGCACATTTGGAAAAATTCAAACAACAGATAAAAAAAATGAGTGTTTTCGTAAAAGAAAGCACTTTTTTTGTGACCAAAATGAAAAAATCGTGAGATGATTAGTGAAAGGAGAACAAAATTATGGAAGATTATGAAATCGTAGACTTGTACTTAAAACGAGATGAACAAGCTATTTCTCAATCGCAATTAAAATATGGTCATTATTGTTACTCAATCGCTTATCGAATTCTATATAGTAATGAAGATAGTCAGGAATGTGTGAATGATACATTCTTAGGCGCGTGGAATTCCATTCCCCCGCATAAACCCAAAAACTTATCCACATATCTTGGAAAAATAACGAGAAGATTGGCTTTGTATGTTTGGCGAAATACGCATGCCCAAAAAAGAGGTGGACAAGAAGTTACTTGTTCTTTTGAAGAACTAGAAGCTATTATACCAGCGCCAGAAAGAATGGAAGCAGAAGAACTGACCGAAATATTAAACGATTTTCTAAAAAGATTATCATCCGATCAAAGAAAAGTGTTTGTATGCCGATATTGGTATTTTGAAAGTATAGAAGAAATATCCAAACGTTTCCGATTCTCACAAAGTAAAGTCAAAATGATTTTAAAAAGAACAAGAGATGTACTCGCAAAAAGATTAAAGGAAGAAGGTGTATATTATGAAGGATAATAAGTTAATAGATGCATTAAACGATATTGATGAAAAATATATTGTTGAAGCGCATGAAGTAGAGGAAAAACAGTCAATCATTCATAAATATTGGAAACCTGTATGCATAACAGCAATGTGTACTTGTATGGCTTTTATGTTCTTACCAAAAGTGCTATTTAATACGAGTTATGACAATGGTGGATATACGCTTAACAAGAGCGAAAGTGCAAGCAAAGAGTATATTTCAGAAGATTTGATAATGGAAGAAGTTGAAACTGGTACAACAAATTATAAAAATTCTCAAAAACAATCAAAGTTGATTATAACTTCTACTATTGAAATGGAAACGTTAAATCTAGACGAAGTCATTCAAAAAATAAATACATTCACAAAATCAAACGATGGATATACACAATATTCTAATATTTATAAAGATTATTTAAACCAACGCATTTATTCTGCAACGATTCGTGTTCCATCAGAATCATTTGATCAATATATAGTATCAATCAAAGAATTGGCCAATGTAACAAGCTATTCTCAATCAGTAGATGATATAACAGAAGAATATTTTGATATAGAAGCTCGAATTGACTCTTTAGAAGCAGAAAAGAAACGTGTTACAGAGTTTTATGAAAAAGCACAAACGGTAGAAGAATTAACAACTGTTGAACAAAGACTTTCCGAAATTGATTACGAATTAAATTCGTATAAAAACCAAAAGAAGAACTTTGATACACTAACAAACTATTCAACTTTAAATATTTATGTGCAAGAAACAAAAGTATATACAGAAACAAAAGACGATTTTGGATCTCGTTTCTTATTTGCGCTAGAAAATGGATGGACAAATTGTGTACAAACCTTACAAAACGTAGTGCTAAGTCTTGTATATAACATCTGGCTAATCGTTTTAATTGTATTCGCTTGTTTTGTAGGATATAAAATATACAAGCGTTTTAAAAAGTAAAAGTAAGGGCTCATTGCAATGTCATTAAGTTAATTATTTAATGACAATCGGAGGAGTACATAAAAATG
>JAUNDJ010000127.1 GCA_030526175.1 Bacillota bacterium | reverse complement strand
TCAACGCAGATGTCAATGGTGCACTAAACATATTAAGAAAAAGTAAAGTTGTGTCTTTAGAAGGACTATACCATAGAGGCGAAGTGGACACGCCTGTGCGAATAAGGATTTCCTAAGAAAATTAGGAGGAAACTTAAATATCAAACTTCGCAAACGAAGACAGAAATGTCTTCCAGAAGCTCCTTGTTCTTAACGAAGTGTAAGAGGGAGTAGTTCACGATTCAAACACTTGGTCGTATACAAGGTTAGGTAAAATGAATTTATCTAAGGAAGAAGTAAAAAACTTATTAGCTAATGGAGATGTCACATTACAATTGGTCAAATAGTAATGACTAATAAATGATAGGAGGGAAAATATGTATTTAGAAAATATACAAACACCGAATGATTTAAAGCAATTATCATTTGAACAATTAAATGATTTAGCCGTAGATATTAGAGAGGCACTGATGCATCGGTTATCAAAGAAAGGTGGTCACTTTGGGCCAAATATGGGATTTGTAGAAGCAACGATTGCGCTTCACTATGTGTTTAATTCACCAATAGATAAAATTGTTTATGATGTTTCTCATCAAGCCTATATCCATAAAATGCTGACAGGAAGAAAAGATGCATATTTATACGAAGAACATTTTAATGACGTATCCGGATATACTAATCCAGAAGAAAGTATTCATGATTTCTTTAATATCGGACATACATCTACATCCATTTCTCTTGCGAGTGGTCTAGCAAAAGCGAGAGATTTAAAAGGTGATCATGAGAATGTGATTGCGGTCATTGGAGATGGATCACTAAGTGGCGGTGAGGCATTAGAAGGATTAAATTTTGCGGCTGAATTAGAAAGCAATTTTATCATTGTAGTCAACGACAATGATATGTCTATTGCAGAAAATCATGGGGGATTATATCACAATTTAAAACAATTACGTGAATCTAACGGGACATGTGAGTGTAATCTATTTAAGGCAATGGGGTTAGATTATGTATATGTGGCTGAAGGCAATGACATTGAACAGTTAGTTAATGCATTTTTAAAAGTCAAAGATGCTAAGTTACCTGTAGTTGTACATTTAAATACAGTAAAAGGAAAAGGTTACAAAATTGCAGAAGACAATAAAGAAAATTGGCATTGGTGTATGCCATTTGACATAGAAACTGGTTTAAACAAAGTATCAACCCAAGATGAAAACTATGGTAGTTTAACAGGTAACTATTTGATGGAAAAGATGAAAGCTGATGAAAAGGTTGTAGCAGTAGTAGCGGCTGTACCATTAGTAATCGGCTTTACAAAAGAAAGACGAGAAGAAGCAGGAAAACAATTTGTTGATGTAGGAATTGCTGAAGAACATGCAATAGCAATGGTTTCAGGTATTGCTAAAAATGGAGGGAAACCTGTATTTGCAACACATTCATCATTTATGCAAAGAACATATGATCAAATATCTCAGGATTTATGTATAAATTCAAATCCAGCAACATTGATTGTTAATACTGCTTCGGTTTATGGCATGAACGATATTACTCATCTTGGTATTTTTGATATTCCTATGATGTCTAATATTCCAAATCTTGTATATCTTGCACCAACAACTTGTGAAGAATATTTTGCGATGCTAGATTGGTCTATAGAACAAGATCAGTATCCTGTAGCTATTAGAGTGCCATGTAATGGAGTTATACATTCTAGTCTTGCGGTAGATCAAGATTATAGCAACTTAAATCAATATCAGGTGACTTTAGAAGGTAAAGATGTAGCTATTATTGCTTTAGGTGATTTCTATCAATTAGGCGAATCTCTAGCAAAATTGTTAACTGAGAGATTAAATATTGTGCCAACTTTAGTAAATCCACGATATATCACAGGGTTAGATGAATCATTACTTGATTCATTAAAGGAAAACCATTCAACAGTCATTACCTTAGAAGATGGTATTTTAGATGGTGGGTTTGGTGAAAAGATTGCTAGATATTATGGACCATCAGATATGAAAGTATACAATTATGGATTAAAGAAACAGTTTATTGATCGTTATAATGTTAGTGCTGTTCTTGAAGAAAACCATCTCACACCGGAACTAATCATTAACGATATAAAGGTTTGAGGCTGATAACCCCATAGCTTGCCATGGGGCTGAAAGCCGTCTCTTTTGTAAATTTTTTGATTTTTATGATTTCTTGTTTTTAAAGAGTTTATGACACCAGATTTGTCAGTATAGGCTTTATTCTGTATATAGAATCATATAGAGGAATTATTCTTTTTTTGGTTCTTAGAAGGAGTTATGTCTATCATGAATACTTTTACAATAAATGATCTGCATAAGAATGCACCCAAACATATTCTTAAGTTAGAAGTAACTTCTTCTACGGAGAATATTCGTTCTATTTTTTATAAGAGTGAAATGGCTCGTCGATTCAGTAATGTATTAACCGGGCATATGAAAACCAGATACGAGCAGATGTCTCGTACGAAAAAGTATAGAAAGGTAAAAGAGCTTTATTCGAAAGCCTGTGATAATAAGGATAAGAAGACGAAACAAAAATTAAATGCTGAACTAAATCTGTTACAGAAACAGTATGGATTGACATGGGATCAGTGTCGTCTTTTACATAAGGAACTGTATCCCAAATATCATCTGGATTCTATTTTTGCACTTACGATTGCTGAAAATGTATGGAAAGGTGTGGAAACTCTTTTGTTTGGAAAAGCTAAAAAACTGGGGTTTAAGAAAAGAGGAGACTTTCCTTCTTTAAGAGCCAAACAAAAGGATAGATGTATTGTCATAAAGCAGGATAATGATACTTTGTATTTTGAACATGATAGAAAGCTGTTTACTATTCTTTCAACAGATGATTTTCAAAATCGTGAGATTTCCAATATTATCTATTATTTAAAGAATAGTACAGCGATAAATGAACAGGCATTATCTTTTTATAATCTTACAGGAGAAACTCCTGCTGATACTTTCAGACCATGTTACGCAAGCTTTGTGTGCAAACGAATCCGTGGTAAAGACAGACTATATGTTCATATTACAATTGAAGGATACGCTTTACCAAAACTTGATCAAGAAGGAAACTTTAAACATAAACAGGGTAAAGGACGAGTAGGATGTGATGTTGGTACACAAAGTGTAGCTTTTGTATCAGATACAGTTTCGGGATTAGAAAATCTTGCGGAAAGAGGAAGTTCTATCAAAAAAAGTGAACGCAGAGAATGGCTGATTCATAGAAAGCTTGACCGTTCTAGAAGAGCTACCAATCCTCAGAACTATAATGAAGATGGTACGATTCGAAAAGGAAGAAAGAAATGGTATAGATCCAGACACTATAAAAAACTGTTGTATAAGCTAAGAGAAATGAAGCGTAAGAATTCTATAAATCGACATCTTGCCATTAATGAGCAGGTGAATAAGCTTAGAACCTTAGGAAATATAGTAATCACTGAATCGAAAAACGCTTCTAAACTGGCCAAAAGAGCCAAAAAGACAACCGTGAATGCGAAAGGAAAATTCAACCGAAAAAAGCGATTTGGAAAATCTATAAAAAATCGCTGTCCAGGCTACTTTCAGGCGCAGTTGGAAAATAAATTTGATGTATATATTGAAGTACCAGAATCGTATAAGGCAAGTCAGTACGATCATACGGCGGATGAATACATCAAAAAGAAGCTTTCCCAAAGAATGTATAAACTAACAAATGGAACAACGGTCCAAAGAGACTGGTATTCTGCTTTCCTGATGTACTGTATCAATGATAGCTACCAAGACATTGATAAACAAAAAGTAAATAAAATCTTTTCCAAAAAATTAGAAGAAATGAATCAACTGATTGAATATATAAGAAGAAATCACATAAAAGTCATGAACAGTGGTATTCGACTTACATAAAACAAAAACAACCACAAAGGGAGACTGACTACACTTCCTGTCAAAAGACGAAATTTACCGTTAATGTGACCAACAGGTTGCCTGGTAATAAAGTAAAGCTGCTCTGGGCTGGTGACCCATTGTCCAAAGTCTGAAAATGATGTACGATAATGGTGTTAACCCATCAGTGAACCCCCATGGTTTACCATGGGGAGTAGTCAGATTACTAAAGTGGCAAAGGTATTACCTAAGACGCATTTAGTTCACCTCTCTTATGTAATTAATAAAGGTTATATTTTCATGTTAAAAATAAGCAACTTATAAATAATAAGACTTAGAATAATATTTAGTTTGTCTTTAATTTGTTGAGAAGGGCACACTTCTATATCATATTGAAATGTACGATCTTCCGATGATACTGGAAGATGTTTGGTTGATGATTCAGCCAGAGAGCGAAGAACTCTGAACAAGGGTAGCTACTTGCGCTGCTTAGGCAGATATCCTATCAAAAATAGCATATAGTGTCAGTCACAGGCATGAGCCTGCACTAGCCACTTTCAATTACATATTGTTTTCTGAAAGATCAATTGTCCTTAAGGATGATTGGTCTTTTTTCCTTGAGAAAAAACTATGGCATTTCATTTTTCGCCACTATTTTATAATTAACGAGTCTATTTTCGAACATGTATTTAGCGCATCAGGCGTCTAGATTCCGAAATCATTCTTGTCCTATGTTTTCGACAATATTGCTGTCGGAATAGATAGAAATTATTTGAAGTCTCTATCCAGGTAGTTAAGCAAATGTGAAATTGAAATGGCACCTAAAAATAGGTGCTTTTTTGTTGACTAAACTAATGTCGTTAGTTAAAATGTGAATAACTAATCTTGTTAGTTATTATACTCGAATTGTATGAAAGGAATTACGATGCCAAGAAAAGGACTCACAAGGGAAATTGTAATAGAACAGGCAGCACAACTTGCAAATGCGAAAGGTTTAAAAAATGTGACCATCACAAGTCTAGCAGAGCATTTGGGAATAAGGAAGCCATCTTTATATAATCATATTGATAGCCAGGAAGACATTTATCAGGGAATTATGATTTATGGGTGGACGCATGGGCCAGAAGAGCTTGCACAGACGATAGACGAAAAGGATGCAAAAGAAGCCTTGAGGAAATATGCAGAGGCATTTTTTCAATATGCAATAGATAATCCAGGAGTTTTTGAAGCCATGCTTTGGTATAACAAATATCAGAGTGATGAGTTAGTTCTGGCTACAAATAAAACTTATGCTTTTTTCTTTGCACAGACAGATCAACTTGGAATAGATCGGATGGTTGCCAATCATTTACTTCGTACCTACAGAGCTTTCTTAGAGGGATTTGCGCTACTAGTGATTCATAATTCATTTGGTAATCCTATCTCAATTGATGAGAGTTTTAAGGTTTCGTTAGATGTGTTAATAAAGGGGATGGAGCAGTATGAAAGATAAAGAGGTGATTATAAATGAATAAGGAATGGTCAAATAAAAATAAACTTGCGCAGAGCAAATTAAAAAAGGTATCTTTTCAAGAAGCTATAAAAGAATTTATTGAATTAAGAGAAGATTTAATGCAAGAAATGATTTCATGGAAAACGGAACTTTCTCAGGATGATTTTTCAGCTATGCCATTCATGAATGTGCAAGGCTATCACAACAAAACAATAGCTTATTCTATTTGGCATATTATGCGTATTGAAGATATCGTTGTAAACTCCTTGGTTAGAAAGAAGGAAGAGGTTTTCTTTGCCGAGAATTTTAATGAAAAAATAGGTGCTGATATAATCACAACTGGGAATGAACTAAAGAAGCAGGAAATTGCAGATTTTTCTAATAAACTAAATATAGAAAACTTGTATGAGTATGCAATAGCGGTAAAAACTAGTGGAGATGAGTGGTTACAGAGTCTAACGTATCAGGAGAGTAAGAAGAAGTTTGCTGAGGAAGATAAGATAAGACTTCGAGAGCTGGGTGTTGTCTCAGAAGATGAAAATGCCATATGGTTAATCGATTATTGGTGTAGTAAAGACATATTGGGGCTTATAAAAATGCCTCTTTCCAGACATTGGATTATGCATATTGAAGCAGCAATAAGAATAAAGAATAAATTGAAATAAAAGCACTGTTTGAAAAAGGACAGTGTTTTTAATTTAAAACTAGGATTTAGATTGATATCTCTGTATCCTGTAAATAGCTTTTTGTATTATAAAACCGACAAGAAATTGTATATCAAAAAAAGACAAGTATAGA
>JAUNDJ010000126.1 GCA_030526175.1 Bacillota bacterium | reverse complement strand
CCTGGATTTATATGAAGGAGACTTCGATGATACAGATGAAGCTATAGACTGGTACTTTGATGAGGGATGTGAAAGTCCTTATTAAATAATAAAAAAGGAGATAAAAATTATGACTGAACAAATTGATATTTTTAGTTTGGGTAATGAACAAACGATTCCTGTATCCAATTCAGAAATAGAAGTAGAAGAGTTGTCTTATGTATCTTCTAAATTTATGTCTTGGGAAGAGTTGTTTTCCGGTTATGAAGATATCAAGGTAATTACATTTTCTTCAGGAATTAATTTTACTTACAAACTTCTAGATATGTTTGAAACAGCTGAAGTAATTTTCGGTTGCGAGAATGTTCTAAGTGGCGCCGAAAAGAATATAATTGCTTATCAAACCATGTTGATTCAAGAATTACAAAAGAACGAAAGCAAATTACATAATAGGATACTAAATAGAATTGATGATGGTACAGCTCATTTTTATATTTCCAGAACTAAGCTTTCCCATGAAAAACTTTATTTGCTTTCTTCAAAAAATGGAAATAAACGAGTTGTTGGTGGTTCAGCTAATATGTCTTTTAATGCGTTTTCTGGAAAACAAAGAGAAAGAATTTATTTTATTGATGGTGAAGATGCATATGAACATTATTTGAATGTGTTTGAAGAATTAAAAAAAGACAGCACTGATGAAATAGCCAATGAAGTATTGCTTGTAGAAGATATAAATAATAATCCAGATAAGTTGCCAATCGCTAGAACCGTTAGTAAGGAAAAGATAGTCTATGTCGAAAGAACGGAAAGCAAAGATGTTAGATTTATACTCGAAACTAAAAATCTAGCAGATAATATTGAACCTATGCTTCCAAAGACAAAGAAACCTGGCAAGCTGATTAATTTAACAGCAGAAACTTTCAATATCGTAAAAAGAAAAATGATAGAAGATAATCTGAGAAAATCTGAATTAAGAAGCGAATATCCGGAATTGATAGTAAACATCGAAAATAAGGAAGTTGAACTGAACGGAAAGAAATATAATTTGAATCCGAACGATGAAGATGTAACCAATGATGTAAATCTTTTTATGGAATACATGAATGGGTATAGGGATTTCCATGGCGATAGCGTAGGTATGCAATATCGTTATTTTGAATTTGCTAACTGGTTCTTTGTTTCACCTTTTATGGCTCAATTAAGAGATATGGCTGCAAGTAATGATATCAACCTTTTACCATACCCTGTTTTTGGACTTCTTTATGGTCAAAGTAAAGCTGGTAAGACAACTTTCTTAGAAACTCTATTAAAAATGATGATAGGTCAAAAACCAAAAATGTCTGCTCCAGATTTTACTAGAAAAGATATTGATAGATTGAAGCGTGCAGTAAAGGGCTCTCCTATTATTGTTGATGATATGACTCAGGTTAGATTTACTCAACACGCAATTGAAACAATTAAAAACGATATGTTCGGAGTAAGCGAACACTTAAAGAATTATCCAGCAATTGTCATTAGTGCTAATGAAGATGTTAAAGCTGTAGCTCCAGAAATAGTAAGGAGAACTATTATTTGTAGAGTTGAGGCTGGCTTAACAAATACAGAAGTTATGAAAAGCAGTTTGGTAAAGAAAGTTCAAAAGAATATTGGCACAGCTTTTTATGAGAAGTATCTAGCAGAAATGATTCCAGTAGTAGAAGAATGTTTAGAACAAATGAAGGATGAAACTTTAGAATCTCCAGATATATTGAAAGAGTCATCTATTGTGATTAAAAGAATCATAGAGAGTTATTATAAGAAACCTTTACCTGACTATATTAGAGAATTATCTTTGGCTGATTATTTCAGTGAAAAGGTTACTGGTAAATACGCAATCAAAACAATTCAGAATGCATGGAGAACAAGTAGAAAACAATTTGAAATAGATAAAAGAAAGAACGAACTTAGATATAATGCAGGCCAATCTTATGATGCGGAAAGAATTAAAAAAGAACTTCCTGAAAATCTTGAAATTAGAAAATCTAGAGAATGGCTAATCATGAATTTAGAAGAAGCTAAAAAGTACTTTGAGATTGAATTTAAAAAGAGTATTCTTGATTTGTTTACAAAATAATGTAGGTTTGCTATTTTGCAGATAATCACCACATCGATACGACGAATGTTTTGGTTGATATTATATAATTTAAAAAGATATAAAAGAAAAAGGAAAAAATATGACTAATAACAATAAAAAATGTTTGAGAGTATTCGAAGGTTTTGCCGGTTATGGTGGAGGTTCGTTTGCTTTAAAAAAATTAAAAAAAGAACACCCGGAATTTGAATATAAAGTGGTCGGATATTCTGAAATAGATAAATATGCATCAGAGCTATTTGATGTTAATCATAAAGATGAAAATGGAGAACCGATTAGAAATTGGGGCGATATTACAAAAATTGACCCATATGATCCTGAGTTTCCTGATTTCGACATATTTACAGGAGGCTTTCCATGCCAACCTTTCAGCACCGCAGGTATGCAAATGGGCGAAGATGATAAGTATGGCAGAGGAACTTTATTTCAACAAATAATGAGAATTTGTGAAGTAAAAAAACCAAAGTATATTTTTATGGAAAATGTTAAAGGCATTTTGTCAAAAAAATTTGATAGCACCAGAGAACAGATGTGTACTATGTTGAGGGAAATGGGTTATGTTTCTGATAAAACAGACTTAACAGAAAGTCCTCTAGCTATGGCGTTATTGAATAGTAAAAATTATGGTATACCACAAAATAGAGAAAGAGTTTGGATGCTTGCTAGACTAGGTGGATTACCAAAAGAATTCAATATGGTGCCTCCTGAAAAGAAAAACGATTTAAAAATGGCAGATTTTCTGGACCCGAATGAATATGTACCAAAAAATTTGTATTTAAGCGAAAAACAAATTGAACATTTAAAAGAAAAACATAATATTGATAGCTTTTTAGTAGATACAGCACTTTGTTTTGATGTTTACAACAAAAAAATCAAAACAGATGGTTATTCCATCACAATAACATTGCCAGAACATAATAGTCTAAGAGTAATTGAACCTCATAAAGAAAAAGAAGTTGTAAGAAAAATGAGTGTTACAGAACAATTTCGTTTAATGGGTATTGAAGGCTTGAATGATGGAAAGCGTGAAGTTGAAATTGATTTCGCTGGACATTCATATAGCCAGTTATCTAAAAGAGCTGGTAATGGTTGGGATGTGAATGTTGTTAAAAATGTACTAGAAAATATTTTTACGCAGCTAAAAGATATAGATTCTGATTTATATAATTTCAAATAAAGGAGAATAAATCATGAAAATAGATATTGGAACTTTTATGTTTAATATGAACTTAGCTAACGGCTCGGGAACACCTTCTTGGGGTTCTGAATTGGGTCAGGGTAAGGAACATAAACTAAACGATAAAATTGATGAAGAATTTGCTAAATCTTTATTATTTAATGCGATAGATGATAAGAACAATATTGATATTAAATTAGGTAAAGGTGGCGGAAGAAAAGATGATTATTCTTTTGTTATTTCTAGTTTATTTAAGAAAATATTTATCAATGGAGTTCCTATTCCAAATGCTGAATTTATGCTAGTTATCGTTAAATTACTTAATGGCAATACCGAAAACCATATAGGCAGAATGACAATTAAATATAGCGATTCGGTAAAATACAAAGGTAAAGAAATAAACAAAGATTGTATTTATAAAATGAGAAAAGTCCTTAATATCGCTGAAGAGGGCTCGTGGTTTGTATATGAAATTAATACCAAAAACCAAGATGAATTACATTTTTCAGCTATAGTGTTGGATAAAGATCATAACACTACTTTTTATGATACTCAGGATAGAAAAAATAAAGTATTATCTTTGATTCCAGATGAAGAAATTGAATCACACGATTTATGTTCGGCGGAAGTATCTATATTTGAAATTGGAGATGATGCAGGATTGTGCGGTTATAACAAGATTTACTACGGAATTCCGGGATGTGGAAAAAGTTGGTATATCGAAAACAATGTCTTGTCTAATGTGGATAAGAAAAACGATGTCTTTAGAACTACTTTCTATTTGGATTACTCAAATAGTGATTTTGTAGGACAAATTTATCCGAAAGTTAATTCTAAAGGTGATGTTAGTTATGAATATGTTCCTGGCCCTTTTACTAAAGCTTTAGAACGAGCTTTAACCAATCCCGATAAAATGATTTATTTGGTTATTGAAGAAATCAACAGAGGCAATGCTGCTGCTATTTTTGGCGATTTATTCCAGTTACTTGATAGATTAAAAGAAGATAAGGATGGAAGAGTAAAAGGGGATAGTGAATATCCTATTTCCAATCAATTTATTGAAGGGTATTTTGAAAAAAGAAATAATTCGAAGAATTGCTATGATTCAAAAATACTATTTGATGAAGGGAACATTTATATCCCTCACAATTTAACTCTGCTAGCAACCATGAATACAAGTGATCAAAATGTGTATCCGTTAGATACAGCATTCCAGAGAAGGTGGGATAGAGAAAAAATAATCACTGATGTTAATGGCACAAAGTATGCGGAATTATACGTTCCAGGAACAGGGATAAAGTGGAAGCATTTTGCATCAAAAATAAATATTCGTATGATGGAAGATTGTGAAGATGGCTCAATCACTGAAGATAAAAATTTGGGTGCTTATTTTGCAACTGATGAGATGCTGTGCACTGAAGCGGAAAATAAAGATGCAAATATCGTTAGAAAAAAAGCAATTCGTTTCGCTAATAATGTAATGGAATATTTGTTTAATACTGCTGTTAAATTTAATCCCGAAGTGTTGTTTGCTGAAGGGTACACTAGATTTCATAAAATATATGATGCGATTGATGAGTTTGATTTCGAATATGATCGTTCAATGGAGTTTATAAAACTTTTGGCAAAGAATGTGGCTCACGATTTAGAAGAAAACTTAGAAAACTCGGAAGAAGTTGAAGATGACTAATGATTATCGAATTGTGTTTGTTGAGAACTCAAACGAGCCAATGGGTATTGAGTTTTTAGAAGATGTTTTAACTTTTAAAGTTCCAAAAACTTTTAGAATTGAAGAGAACGAAAAAATCAATAGACGGAATTTGCTCTTGTTTGTTAAAAGTTTAAACCTTTCCGATACTGCTCAAAGATCCGAGATATGGAAGTCTGGGGAAAAAGGAAACTCGTGGCCTATAGACTCATATATTTGGATAATAAGAGACTTTCTTGAAAATGGTTATTACTACAATAGGGAAAAGAAATATTCAAATACAGCAAAAGGTAAAATTGACTGGAAGAAGACCATGAAGCAAATGCCGATTATTTCTAATTGCAATGTTATTTATGATAAATTGATAACTTCAGTTTCTTCACCAAGCAATGATTTGATTGCTCAGATATATAAACTTTGCCTTAAAATTGCACAATCAAGAATTGGCTGGGTATTTGGCTATAATTTGTTTATTGAGGTAAATATAAACAATAGCCTAGCAGAAATGAAGAGAACGGTCTCAAATGAATCAAATTTAACATTTGATGATGTAAAAAGGCTTAGATTCAAACACATGTTAAATATTTTGAATTCAATTAGTGAAAAGAACCTTTCTAATTCGCAATTCAGTTATTTAATTAATAACTATTACTACGTGTTTGAGACTATGGTTGACAAATTGCTTGGTGGTGTGAGTGAAAAAGAATGGGAGAAGTATAATCCTAAAGGAAGCTGGTCGTTATTAGGTTATAAAAAGAAATTTGTTAAGCCTTTGGAGACGGACACCATTTTGAAAGAACTTGGTAATACCTATATTATTGATGCCAAAATGTATAAATATGGATTTACTGGCGAAATAAGAGACCTTCCGGGAAGCGATTCTATACAGAAACAGATTACTTATGGCGATCACGCCAAAAATAAATTGGATAATAAGGTTAGAAATGCGTTTATTGTACCATTTGATAAGAAAAACCATAAACTTGATAAAATTAATTATGAAAAAACCAGCAACGACAACATGATCTTTGTGGGATATGCAAAAGGGGATTGGAGAGAACAGGGCAATGATCATGATAAGATTTATACTTATCTAATTGATTTCAACTATGTTCTTGAAAACTACCATACAAAGGATGTGACGATGGTTCGCAACTTATGTGACGATATCGAAAAACATATAAGCTTAATAAAATAATAATTATTGAATTAATAAAACTATCGAAACATACCTATGTGCAGAAAACTGCACGTAGGTCTTTTTGTAATGATGGTGTATGGAAGAACTTCTAATTAAAACATCGTGAAAGTCCTTATTAAATAAAAAGTAAATTAATACTTTACCTTTACAAACAGAT
>JAUNDJ010000012.1 GCA_030526175.1 Bacillota bacterium | reverse complement strand
CATGAAGGTAATATTAAAGAAGGAGAACAGTTATTAAATTTGAATGCATAAATGGGGAGGAATGTTTATGTATTATAAAAAATTAAAATCTTTTCCAGAAGGATTTTTATGGGGAGCATCTACATCAGCTTATCAAGTAGAAGGTGCTTACAACGAAGATGGAAAGGGCTTGTCTGTTCAAGATTTACATGAACCACAAGATATTGCAGATTTTAAGGTTGCCAGTGATCATTATCATCACATGAAAGAAGATGTTAAATTAATGGCTGAGATGGGGATGAAAGCATATCGATTCTCAATTGCTTGGACACGCATTCTTCCAGATGGAGATGGAGAAATTAATGAAAAAGGAATACAGTTTTACAATGAGTTGATTAATGAACTAGTTTCTTATGGGATTGAACCGGTTGTTACTATGTATCACTTCGACCTACCTTTAAAATTACACGAACAAGGTGGTTGGTGTAATCGAAAAACTATTGCAGCTTTTGAGAAATATGCAAGAATCTTATTTGAAAACTATGGTGATAGGGTTAAATATTGGCTAACTATTAATGAACAAAATGTTATGATCAATCATCCTAACGCTATGAATCCAGGCCGTGTTCCTACGAAAAAGGAATTATATCAGCAGTGTCATAACATGTTTGTTGCAGCAGCTAAAGCAACGATTCTATGTCACGAATTGGTCACAGACGGGAAAATTGGCCCTGCACCAAATATCACGGCGATTTATCCAGAAAAATGCAATCCAGCAGATGTAATTGCAGCAGATAACTGGGAAAGTATTCGTTGCTGGTTATATTTGGATGTTGCAGTCTATGGAAGATATAATACGATTGCTTGGGCCTATATGGAAGAAAAAGGATATCTACCAGTAATTGAAGAGGGAGATATGGAAATTATCGCCCAAGCAAAACCAGATTTTTTAGGAGTAAATTACTATGCTACGGCAACCGTTAGCGAAGCCAAAAATGATGGAACAGATTGTCAACCTAGAAATGGTGATCAGCAAGTTATGATTGGCGAAGAAGGTGTTTATCGTGCAGCTAAGAATAACTATCTTGAAGAAACAGAATTTGGATGGATGGTTGATTCCATCGGTATGCGTGTGACTTTGCGTCGTATCTATGATCGCTATCATTTGCCTTTATTAATCACAGAAAATGGATTAGGTGCAAAAGATCAATTAACAGAAGATGGAAAAGTTCATGATCCGTATCGAATAGATTATTTAAAACGGCATTTTCATCAAGCACAGCTTGCCATTAGCGACGGGGTTGAATTAATCGGATATTGTCCATGGTCTTTTATAGATCTTGTTAGTACTCATCAAGGATATGGGAAACGATATGGCTTTGTATATGTAAATCGAGATGAAAAGAATCTAAAGGATATGTCACGTATAAAAAAAGATAGTTACTATTGGTATAAGGATGTTATAAATAACAATGGATTAATTTGCAAATAGAAAATAGAAGCCATAACAGTTAAAAATATGGATTAACTAAAAAAGCGAGTAACTAATTAAAGTTAACTCGCTTTTTTAGTACAATTAGAGTATGAAAAACACCACTAATCCAAACCCTAATGAACAAAGTTATTCTAACGCAATTCAATTAAGTTTACCACTGAATGTTGGAATTATTATCGAGAAGGATGATCCGGTCTATTCATTTTTAGAAGCACTGCAAGGAGTAAATTTAACGAAATATGTAAAACCAGTACGCTCTAATAATACGCATAGCCACGATAGGGTCCGCCTGTTAAAAGTTTTACTTTTCGGATACATGGATAACGAGAGAAGTCTTTCCAGAATCGCATCCCTATGCAAAACGGATATTCGTTATCTTTATCTTTCGGATGAAGAAAAGCCTAGCGTAATGGCTTTTTCGAGACTTACTTCACTTCTGACAGATACAATTGAGAATATCTTTTATGATATAACCAAGCATATTGCTGTAGATCTTATGGAAATAGATTTAAATGAAGGATATGTTGATGGTACGAAAATTGAAGCAAATGCGAATAAAAATACTTTTGTCTATAAAAAGAGAATAATAAATCAGCTTCCTAAAGTAAATGAAAGAATCAGAGAATATATTTATCAGATTAACGAACTTTATGGATACAGTTACTGCGTTCTTGGAGACTATTATTCAGGATATGTATATTCTATCTGCCAATACCTAATGGAAAAGATTGTTGAACAAAATATTGAACTACAGTATGGAAAAGGAAAAAGAAAAAGTTATCTTCAATTTGTATATGATGAACTTTTAAAGCTTGCCGTGAAACTTGATGAATATGAGTTTTGGCTGGCTATAATGGAAAATCGAAACAGTTGTTCCAAAACGGATTACGATGCAACGTTTATGAGTACGAAATGGGACTACTATAATCAAAGCGGAATAACGAGACCATGTTACAATTGCCAGGTTCAGGTGAGCAAGGGAATAATCGTAAATAGTGAAATATTCCAAAATCCAGGAGATACTCTAACGTGGCAGCCGTTTATGGAAAAATTCTATGAGCATTATGGATTTTATCCATCAACACCCGTAGCCGATGCAGGATATGGAAGCTATGACAATTATATGTATAATCTTCTACATGGAATTAAACTTTGTTAAAAATATAATTATTTCGGAAAAGAAAATGACAAGAAATTCCAGAAGAAGAAATTTAATACAGAAAACTGGAAACGAAATGAAGAAGGATTTAAAATATGCCCAAATGACCGAGTTTTTGATGTATACGTTAAAGATGTATACAATAATCAGGGGCAGAACCTTCAAATAAAACAGGTATATCAGGAAAAGAACAAATGTGAAGGATGTCCGTTAAAAGAACAGTGCCTTAAGGGGAAGACTGAATATAAAACAATCTATAGAGATGTAATAAAAGAAGAACTACAGGCAGAAGTTAACAAAAATTTAAAAAGTGACGAAGGATAACAACTCTGCAAAAATAGATGTGCACAAGTAGAAGGAGCCTTTGGAGTTATCAAACAGGACATGAAATTCACCAGATTTACAAGAAAAGGAATGAAGAATGTAAAAATGGAATTTTATTTAGTCTGTCTGGCACTGAATTTCCAAAGATACCATAAATATAGAAAGACAAATAATCCAGTTAGTGAATTAAATTCTTAATCTCATGAACAAAGAGTAGCAAAAAAAAATGGATTTAAAAAAAGTTCTTTTTAGTGCGCCCGAAAATAAGATATCCACGTGGAAAAAAACACATAACCCGTCTCGAAAATAGAGAATCACTTAATATTTGACTTAAGACTGATCATAATCAGTTGTTTTTTTTATCTTGAAAAGTAGAATGGTCTTTTTTCGTGAAAAAGACGTCCAAGTATCTACCTGAACGTCTTAACTGTTAATTCCTCTATGCTTTTAAGGCATGGATAATAGAAGATTATAGGCACTAGACATTCAAAGGAACATTTTTATAATTTATATTGAAATAAAAAAATGAAGAGGTGATCTATGTGTTTGAACTTCAGTTATTGCAACATTATTTTTTCTAATAATCTACAATCGTGTGGGTAAAATCAGCCTTTAAACAGACCCAATAGATTGATATAATATTGTTGCCAAAATTAAACACAGAAAGTGTCTAAGTAGCTATTCAGTTTTCTGTGTTTGGCGACATCTCTTATTGGATAGGTGAGCTTGAGAATATTGAGTGTACCAAAAACAGTAAAGGAGTATATAGAAGAAAATATGCATTAAGCGCAAAACAGAAACAAATATTAAAGCAATTCAACATAGATGAGAAATATATTGATAAGAGCATTAGTGGGTTCAGCTATTAGTGCTTTTTTTCTTTAGTTATACAAATCTTGCAAAGTTAAGGGTATATAGATTGACTACTATACATTAGATACTATATTTCATATTTGGTGATACGAAAAAGGAAATACGTTTTAAAATGATACGATAAATAGAACGTAAAATAAATACGTTGTTGATTGCGTACTACTATGATACGATAATGAAATAAAAGAAATCGGAGAATAATTATGAAAGAAAAAAAGTTTGGAATTCAAATCGACTATCACGAATACTTTCTTGAAAACAGTCAGTGCTTATAGTAATTTTGGAGACGGTAAAATTGTATTTGGAGTAAATGATGGGAGTATTTGTGGAATTGATAATGTTGAACAGGTATGTCTTGATATCGAAAAAAAATTAATGATAATATTTCTCCAAAACCTGATTTTGAATTAAAAATCGATGAAGTGAATAAGATTATTCATCTTATTATTTTTGAAGGTGAATTCAAGCCATATTTGTATAAAGGAAAAGCTTATAGAAGAAGCGACAGTGCAACAATTGAAGTAGATCAAGGAGAATTTAAACGTCTTGTTTTAGAGGGAAGTAATCTTTCTTTTGAGGAGATTTCTTGTGGTGAAAATGAACTGGTATTTTCACAATTGACTAAAAAGTTGAAAGAGAAGTTGGAACTGTCTAAGGTATCTGAAGATGTATTGCGTACATTAGGTTTTTTTACAAAAGACAAAAAATATAATAACGCTGCTTCATTGTTTGCTGATAAAAACCATTTCTACGGAATTGATATAGCTCGTTTCGGAAAAACTATTAATGAAATTATGGATAGAGAGATAATCGCAGGTGTTTCTATATTGAAACAGTATGATGATGCAATTAGTATGATAAGGAGATATTATCAGTATGAGGAAATATCCGGGATTGAACGAAAAGTAGTAGAATTGATTCCAGAGAATGCTTATCGTGAAGCAATAGCGAATGCATTGATTCATCGTGATTGGAGTATAAATGCACATATTCGTATATCTCTATTTGAAGATAAAATAGAGATAAAGTCGCCTGAAAGCTTACCAAATGGAATTACAGCCGAGGAATATGAGAATGGAGAAATCTCTTGTTTAAGAAATCCGATTCTTGGCAATATTTTCTTTAGATTAAAGTATATTGAAATGTTTGGTACAGGTGTGACGCGTATCAAATATGTTTATTCGAATTCTAAAACTAAACCAACTTTTTCAATTACGGATCATGTAATTAGTGTGACATTGCCGGTAATCAGTAACAAATATAATGTTTCAGATGATGAAGAAAAAGTAATAAGTTCTTTAGAGAAAGGCGTTTCTTTGGCAAGTAGTGAAATCGCAAAAGCTTCAGGCTTTACAAAAACTAAGACTTTACGAATACTTGAAAAACTAAAAGAAAAAGGCTATGTGAAAATGAATGGGAATGGTAGAAGTACAAAGTATTCTCTATAAGACAAGGAACCACTTATCCATTATGGAAGAGTGGTTCTTTTTCTTTTTTTATATGAAAAAGATTACATAGTGTGAAAATAAAAATGATTTGTTAATGAAAATAGAATTGTGTTATTTGGATTATTTTCTGAAAATCATTGACACACATATCCTACAGTGCTAGAATCCAACTAACAAGTGAATAGAAAAGAAACCGATGAAGCGGAGATAACGGCAATCATGCCCCTACAGAGAACCTGAGATGGTGAGAATCAGGTGCGAAACAAGTTGTCAAATGGACCGCTGAGGGCGTAGTCAAATGGAAATATTTCCAGAGTATTCTACGACGTTGTAGGCATACGTAAATTGCCGGGGATATGAAGGTATCCTGCTAAGCGCACGTCTCAAAGCGTGAATTCAAGGTGGCACCGCGGATAGTATAAGACTATTATTCGTCCTTGACAGAAGCATCATTCTGTCAAGGGCGTTTTTATTTATCCTCTGACAGAATAGTCAATCTATTAACTAGGAGGAAAACACCATGATCAAAGAAGCGATTGTAAAAATTGTAAACAAAGAAGACTTAACTTACGAAGAAGCGTATACCGTTATGAATGAAATCATGAGCGGAGAAACATCGGCTACACAAAATGCAGCATTTTTGGCATCCCTTTCTACCAAAAGTGCAAGAGCCGAAACAACCAATAAAATCGCAGGATGTGCAGCAGCCATGAGAGAACATGCTACCCAAGTAAAGACAAATATGGATGTATTTGAAATCGTTGGTACTGGAGGAGACAATGCTCATAGCTTCAACATTTCCACAACTTCAGCTTTAGTTGCCGCTGCTGGAGGTATGAAAGTTGCCAAACACGGTAATAGAGCTGCTTCTTCCTTATGTGGAACAGCTGATTGCTTAGAAGCATTAGGTGTAAATATAAATCAAGATCCTTCCAAATGTGTGGAACTATTAGAAAAAGTGGGAATGTGTTTCTTTTTTGCTCAAAAATATCATAGCTCTATGAAATATGTAGGAGCCATTCGAAAAGAATTAGGATTCCGTACAGTATTCAATATTTTGGGACCTCTTACCAATCCAGCAACACCATCGATGCAGCTGTTAGGAGTATACGATGAATACTTAGTAGAACCATTGGCCCAAGTTCTAGTAAGTCTAGGTGTAAAACAAGGAATGGTTGTTTATGGAACCGATAAACTAGATGAAATTTCTTTAAGTGCTCCAACGAAGATTTGTGAAATTCGCAATGGATGGTTTAAATCCTATGTGATTCAACCAGAAGATTTTGGATTTGAACGATGCACAAAAGACGATTTAAAAGGTGGTACACCCGAAGAAAATGCCAAGATCACATTAGAAATCTTAAACGGAGCCAAAGGACACAAAAGAAATGCAGTATTAATGAATGCGGGAGCTTCCCTATATATTGGTGGAAAAGCAAATAGTATCCAAGAAGGAATTGAACTAGCCGCTCAACTAATTGATTCTGGAAAAGCTCTAGAAACTTTACAAAAATTCATTGAAGTTAGTAACCATACGGAGGAATAAAGATGACAATCCTTGACCAACTTGCTGAATACGCAAGAAAAAGAGTGGAAAAAGAGAAAGAAATCTTCGGATTGGAAGAAATGAAAGCTTTGGCAAAAAAGACAAATACAATAGAAGCCTTTGCGTTTGAAAAAGCTTTAAAAAAAGAAGGAATTTGTTTTATTTGTGAGTGCAAAAAGCCTCTCCATCCAAAGGATTGATCGAACCAGATTTTCAATATGTAAACATCGCCAAAGAATATGAGCTTGCTGGAGCAGATTGTATTTCCGTCCTTACCGAACCAAAGTGGTTTCTAGGAAAGGATGAATACTTAAAAGAAATTGCCGATACAGTTTCCATTCCATGTCTTCGAAAAGACTTTACAGTCGATGAATATCAGATTTATCAAGCCAAAACACTAGGCGCTTCAGCAATTTTGCTGATCTGCTCCATTCTTAGTGAAGAACAATTAAGAAATTATCTTCAAATTTCTGAAGAGCTTGGTTTATCAGCTCTAGTAGAAATCCACGATGAAAAAGAAGCGAAGATGGCAATCCACGCGGGAGCAAGAATCATTGGCGTGAATAATCGAAACCTAAAAGATTTCACAGTGGATACAGGAAATAGCCAAAGATTACGAGAATTGATTCCCGAATCTATATTGTTCGTATCCGAAAGTGGAGTAAAAAACGCAAACGATATTGCGAAATTACGAGAAATTGGAGCCGATGCCGTATTGATTGGAGAAACATTGATGCGAGCTAGAAACAAGAAGGATAAGTTACAAGAATTAAGAGGATAATATGACAAGAATAAAATTGTGTGGAATCACGCAACAAAGGGAAATCGAAGCCATCAATTCCTTACATCCAGACTATATTGGTTTTGTGTTTGCGAAAAAAAGTAAACGATATATCGATCCAGAAAAAGCTTTCTTATTAAAACAGAAGCTAGATAGGAATATTCAAGCGGTTGGTGTATTTGTGAATGAACCAATAGAACAAGTGGCAAAGCTTTTAGAAAATGGAACCATTGATGTAGCTCAACTACATGGTACAGAAGATGAAACCTATATAAAAAAACTAAGGAAACAAACGAATAAAATGCTGATTAAAGCATTTCAGATACAAATGGAAACGGATATTTCAGAAATAGAAAATTGTTCCGCCGACTACGTATTAATCGATTCGGGAGCCGGTTCTGGAAAAACATTCAACTGGGATATCGTAAAACAAGTGAAAAGACCTTTTTTCCTAGCCGGGGGATTACACGAAAAGAATGTAGAAACAGCGATAAAATCCGTTCATCCATATGCCGTAGATGTAAGCTCGGGTATTGATACAGATGGAAAAAAAGACATAGGAAAAATGCAATGTTTTGTGGAAAACGTGAGAAAGGGAAGTGAAGAAGATGACGAATAAAAAAGGAAGATTTGGAATTCATGGTGGACAATATATTCCAGAAACACTAATGAATGCCGTAATCGAGTTGGAAGAAGCCTATAACTATTATAAAAATGATCCAGAGTTCAATCGAGAATTGACAGAACTATTCAACGAATATGCAGGAAGACCATCTAGATTGTATTTTGCTGAAAAGATGACAAAAGATTTAGGAGGCGCCAAAATCTATTTAAAAAGAGAAGATTTGAATCATACTGGAGCACATAAAATCAACAATGTATTAGGACAAGCTCTTCTAGCAAAGAAAATGGGAAAAACTCGATTGATTGCGGAAACAGGAGCTGGACAACACGGTGTGGCAACCGCTACTGCCGCTGCTCTTTTAGGTATGGAATGTGTTGTATTTATGGGAGAAGAAGATACTATTCGACAAGCATTGAATGTCTATCGTATGCGTCTATTAGGCGCTGAAGTTATTCCGGTAAAAACAGGAACGGCTACGCTAAAAGATGCCGTATCCGAAGCGATGCGTGAATGGACTTCGAGAATTGCCGATACGCATTATTGTTTAGGATCGGTTATGGGACCTCACCCATTCCCAACCATTGTACGAGATTTCCAAGCTGTCATTTCTAAAGAAATTAAAGAACAGATATTAGAAAAAGAAAATCGTTTGCCAGATGCCGTCATCGCTTGTGTGGGAGGTGGATCAAATGCCATCGGAAGCTTCTATCACTTTATTGAAGACAAAGAAGTCGCATTAATCGGTTGTGAAGCTGCTGGAAGAGGAATTGATACATTTGAAACCGCTGCAACTGTCAATACTGGAAAATTAGGAATTTTCCACGGAATGAAATCGTATTTTTGCCAAGATGAATATGGACAAATTGCTCCAGTTTATTCCATTTCTGCTGGATTGGATTATCCAGGAATTGGACCAGAACACGCACATCTTCATGATATCGGACGAGCAAGTTATGTTCCCATTACGGATGATGAGGCTGTAAACGCATTTGAATACCTTGCCAAAACAGAAGGTATTATCCCAGCTATCGAATCCGCGCATGCAGTTGCTTATGCGATGAAACTAGCCCCAACTATGGAAAAAGATAAAATTATTGTCATCACAATTTCTGGACGAGGAGATAAAGATTGTGCTGCAATCGCAAGATATAGAGGAGAGGATATTCATGAGTAAGATTAGAGAAGCATTTGAGAATAAAAAAGCATTTATCGCATTTATCACTTGTGGAGATCCAGATCTTGAAACAAGTGCCAAAGCGATTCGAGAAGCCGTGAAAAATGGAGCAGATTTAATCGAACTAGGAATTCCATTTTCCGATCCGACTGCTGAAGGACCCGTCATTCAGGGAGCAAACCTTCGTGCTCTTCAAGGAGGAGTAACTACCGACAAAGTCTTTGATCTAGTACGTGAACTTCGAAAAGATGTGAGTGTTCCTATGGTCTTTATGACCTATGCTAACGTGGTATTCTCTTATGGAGCTGAAAGATTTATTTCAACATGCCAAGAAGTGGGAATAGACGGATTGATTCTTCCAGACCTTCCTTTTGAAGAAAAAGAAGAATTCCAACCTCTTTGTCAAAAATATGGAGTGGATTTGATTTCCTTAATTGCTCCAACTTCTGAAAAGAGAGTTGCCATGATTGCTAAAGAAGCTACTGGATTTATTTATTTAGTATCCAGCCTTGGGGTTACTGGAATGAGAAGTGAAATAAAAACCGATCTAGCATCGATTGTAGAAACAATCCGAGAATACACGGATGTACCATGTGCTATAGGATTTGGAATTTCAACACCAGAACAAGCTAAGAAAATGGCAAGTATTTCCGATGGAGCCATCGTTGGTTCAGCCATTGTGAAACTACTTGAAAAATATGGAAAAGAAGCACCGAAATATGTGGGCGAATATGTGAAGTCCATGAAAGGTGCTTTGAGATAAAGAAAAGGAGATAACCAGGTATGAAAATTTTGCCATCTTTGGAAGAAGTCAAAGAAATCGCAGCCACTGGCAAGTACGATGTACTACCCATTAGCACAGAAATTCTTTCAGATTTTATTACACCAATCGAAGCGATGCGAGTCTTACAAAATGTATCGACACATTGTTACATGTTAGAATCTGCGCAAGCAAGTGAAGCCTGGGGACGATATACGTTTTTAGGATACGATCCAAAGCTAGAGATCACTTGTATGGATGGCGAAATGAAAATTGGGAATATTCGTATTAAAACAGATAATCCTTCAAATCGATTACGAGAAGTATTGCGAGAATATAGAAGTCCAAGATTTGATTATCTTCCATCTTTTACGGGAGGTTTGGTCGGATATTTCGCATACGATTACCTTGGATATAGTGAGCCTTCAGTAAAGTGTAAAGTAGAAGATAGCGAAGCTTTTAAAGATTTGGATCTTATGTTGTTTGATAAAGTAATAGCCTTTGATCATCTTTGTCAGAAAATCATTTTAATGGTCAATATGAATTTGTCAGATCCGGAAACTTGTTACAACAAGGCTGTTGTAGAAATCAAACAAATGATACAACTTCTCAAATATGGCGAAAAGAAAAAAGAAATGTGTGGAAAACTTTTGGGAGAAGTGACACCACTCTTTAGTAAAGAAAGATATTGCGATATGGTAGAACGAGCAAAATTCCATATCAAAGAAGGAGATATTTTTCAGATTGTGTTATCCAATCGTTTGAGTGCTCCTTTTGAAGGAAGCTTATTCAATACGTATCGAATCCTTCGAACTATTAATCCTTCTCCTTATATGTTCTATTTTTCTGGTACAGATGTGGAAATTGCCGGAGCCTCACCCGAAACGCTTGTAAAACTAGAAAATGGAGTTTTACACACTTTTCCACTTGCTGGAACTCGTCCTAGAGGAAAAACAAAAGAAGAAGACGAACAATTGGAAAAAGAATTGTTAGAAGATGAAAAAGAACTAGCGGAACACAATATGTTGGTGGATCTTGGAAGAAACGACCTTGGAAAAATTAGTGAATTTGGGACTGTAAAAGTGGAAGAGTTCCATTCTGTTGTTCGCTATTCGCATGTGATGCACATTGGCTCAACAGTAAGAAGAGAAATTCGTAAGGACAAAGACGCTTTTGATGCGATAGAATCCGTGCTTCCAGCCGGGACTTTATCAGGAGCTCCCAAAGTACGAGCATGTCAATTGATTGGTGAATTAGAAAATAATAAACGAGGTATTTATGGGGGAGCCATTGGGTATATTGATTTTACTGGTAACATGGATACTTGTATTGCCATTCGTATTGCTTATAAGAAAAATGGAAAAGTTTTTGTCAGAAGTGGAGCAGGTATCGTTGCGGATTCCGTGCCAGAAAAGGAATATGAGGAATGTCTAAATAAGGCAAGAGCTTCTTTGAAAGCGTTAGAAATGGCACAGGAGGAAGAAGTATGATTCTTTTAATCGATAATTATGATAGCTTTTCCTATAACTTATTTCAGTTAGTAGGAGAGATTAATTCGGATATTAAAGTCATTCGTAACGATGATATGACAACAGAAGAAATTCGAGCCTTAAATCCAGAAAGAATTATTCTTTCGCCAGGGCCTGGAAGACCGGAAGATGCAGGATGTATCGTAGATGTAGTGAAACAATTAGGAAAAGAAATCCCAATTCTTGGTGTTTGTCTTGGGCATCAGGCAATTTGTGCAGCCTTTGGAGCCACTGTCACATACGCAAAAGAACTTATGCACGGAAAACAATCTCTCATCACATTGGATGAAGATTGTAAAATTTTTAATGGCTGTTCGCAAAAAACATTGGTGGCAAGATATCATTCACTGGCAGCCGATAGCCAAACCATTCCCGATTGTTTAAAAATCACAGCGACAACATCCGATGGAGAAGTGATGGCAATAGCGCATAAAGAATACAATATCTATGGTGTACAATTTCATCCAGAATCCATTATGACACCAGAAGGAAAGCAGATGATTCAAAATTTTTTACGATAGGATTTCCATATTAGGAAGTCCTTTTTTCTTACGATTGTGTTTGAAGTAATTGGCAGAGTTTGGATAAAATAAGAATAATGAAAAAGATTAGAAACTATATATGTATCCTCCTTGTTTTCTTCTTAAGTATAGGATGTCAAAAGGAAACTGTGGAAAACTTAGAATGTGAGCGTATTGTCCATCTAGATTGTGGAAGAAAATATTTTAGTGTTGAAGAAATAAAATCGTTGATTGACATATGTGCACAAGGAAATGTTTCCATGATTGAACTGTCTATAGGAAACGATGGACTACGTTTTCTATTAGATGATATGTCTGTTCTTTCGTATTCAAGTGAACAAATCAAAGCAGGTATTCATTTAGGAAATGAGGAGTATTCTGATTTTCCTGTGGATGAATTAATCGAAATGGAAATGGATGAAATTATTACTTATGCCCATTCCAATAATATTAATATCATTCCCTTAATCAATACACCAGGGCACATGGATTCTATCCTTTCGAGTATGGAATATTGTGGAATTCAAAATGCGAATTATTCGAATTCTGTTCGAACAATGGATCTATCGAATAAAGAAGCTGTGGATTTTAGTATGGCACTATTAGAAAAGTATGTCTCGTATTTTTCTGGGAAAAGATGTACCTATTTCAACATTGGAGCGGATGAATATGCCAATGATATACATATGGGATTTGGACAGCTAATCAAAAAGGATTTGTATGGGAAGTTCACTGATTATGTGAATAATTGTGGAAAACTTGTTAAATCGTACAATATGATACCGATGGTATTTAACGATGGCATCTACTATAATAATCGAACAGACTTTGGAACCTTTGATTCGAATCTTGTCATTTGTTACTGGACAAATGGTGGTTTTGGTAATTATCCTTGTTCCGCCAAACAATTGGAAGAATATGGATTTTCTCTAATCAATACGAATAGTGATTATTATTGGGTATTAGGAAACAGTCGTTGGCAATGTGATGTGGAAAAAATGAAACGATTTAATGTGACCCAATTCAAAGGTAGTACCATTTCTCAACCTTTTGGTGCCATGTATTGCATTTGGTGTGATGACCCAAAAGCGGATAGTGGTGTAAATGTAATTCGCCAAAATCAGGAAGTCATATTAGAATTTGGGAAATGAAACAAAAACGTGATATAATTTTTTGCGTATTTAATGGAGAATGAAGATGGAAAATTTAGATTTTTTTACATACTATCCTGCGGATGATCTATTAGTTGTATATACTTTTGATGACAATACTTTACGAGAAGACACAATCTATGGGTTCGAAAACTGTACCAAAGAAATGGATACTAGTGTGTATTTTTGGTCTGTCGCTTGGCATGGTATAAAAAGCATCGTCCACAGAGTATTAGTAACCGACTATACGTTATCCGAATATAAAGAGCGTTTTAAAGAGAACGAACAATATTTTGGTATGAATTTTGAAGAACAATATACAGTACAAGATGTATTGGATCAGCTTCTTCAATACGAAAGAGAAAGTGAAGATGTGTATTATTATTAGGATTTCTGTTTAGAAGTCCTTTTTTTTAGGAGGAAAATATAAATGTATTAACTATTTGCGATTCTAAGTTCTGTTGGTGTATCATTGACAATGCGACATTCTGAGAAAAAAAGTGTAAAACAATATTGGAATGTTAGTCATGAACTATATTTTTTGTTTCGTACTAGCGAGTAATCTACAAATTCAAAGTTGTATACCCACATTAAGTCCAACTTTTTGTATGACCATGGTTAATGGATTTTTCTTCGTAGCGGGTTTTGTTTCCTTACAATATAACATTCAAAGAAATGGAATGGTCTATTCTTCTATGTTCATGAAATTAGGGATTATGATTCCTATCTTACTGTCATTTTTCGTCTATAAAGAAATTCTCACTTTCTTTCAAATTGTTGGTTTAATACTAGCCGTCTCTATGATCGTGTACATGAACTATACCGATCAGAGCATTCCGTATCTTCCAGGATTGATCTTATTACTATTTGCCGGGGGAAGTGGGGATGCGATGAGTAAAGTTTTTCAAATGAGTGGCCAAATGGATAATTCTTCTTTTTTCCTTTTTTACACTTTTTTCTTTGCGTTCTTGTTTTGTTTCCTATTCATGAAATACAAGAAACAGCGCATTGGAAAAGAAGAAATCGTATATGGATTATTGATAGCGATACCGAATTTCTTTTCGGCTTAATTTTTACTATTCGCATTGACACAATTTCCATCGATTGTGGTATATCCAACCTACAGCATTCTAACCATCTGTATTTTGGGAATTATTGGTGTGCTATTGTTCAAAGAAACGATTGAAAAACGAACAGGTATTGCGATGGTATTTATTAGATATGTAAAAAAAAGTACATTGTCTATATACAATAATCCGGAAAAATGTTTATAATATTGACACATTGAGGAGAAGCTTATGTATTCAATCAAAGAAATCTTTAAAATAGGTCCTGGACCTAGTAGCTCACATACTTTTGGGCCTATGAAAGCTTGTGAATATATTCAAAATAAATACGATGCCGATGCTTATAAAGTAACTTTATATGGTTCATTGGCTTTGACTGGAAAAGGACACTTAACCGATGTCATTATTAAAAAGACTTTAAAAGGAGATTGTGATATCACATTTGATTATACGAGTCCAGTAGAACATCCAAACACAATGATTATGGAAGCTTATAAAGGAGATGTTTTATTAGGAAAGCATTCCATTGTTTCCATTGGTGGTGGACAAATTGAAGTAGATGGACAAAAAAATGAGGAAATAATAGATGTATATCCTCATACCACAATGGATGATATTCAAAAGTATTGTCTTCAATATCGTTTGCGAATCAATGAATATGTAAATGAATTTGAAGATAAAAATATTAATAAATATATGGATTCTATTTTTAATGCGATGATGGATTGTGTAAAAAAAGGATTAAAAAAGACGGGTGTATTACCTGGAAGTTTGAAATTAGACCGCGTAGCTAGTGCTCTGCATCAATCGGCAATGAGCTGTGATGATCTAATTGATCGAAATGCTCTATTGCTCTCAAGCTATGCGTATGCAGCCAGTGAACAAAATGCGAGTGGACAAATGGTAGTGACCGCTCCGACAATGGGAAGTTGCGGTGTATTACCCGCTTTAGTATATCATTATTATGTTGACCTGAATTATCCTAAGAAAACCATTATTGAAGGGTTAAAGGTGGCTGGATTGATTGGTTTGTTGATTCAACAAAACGCTAGTATTTCTGGTGCAAAAAGTGGATGTCAGGCAGAAGTAGGTGCTGCATGTAGTATGGGAGCTGCGATGGTAGGATATTGTCAAACTTTCACAAATGAACAAATTGAATGTGCAGCCGAAATTGGATTGGAACATCATTTAGGATTAACATGCGATCCAGTGGGAGGATATGTCATGATTCCTTGTATCGAAAGAAATGCGGTAGCAGCTCAAAGAAGCATTGATGCGGCTCGTTTAGCCAAGTATCTTCGAAACGTTAAAAAGAATCGTGTTAGTTTTGATATGGTCGTGAAGACGATGAATTATACGGGAAATAAACTTCCGATTGAATTAAAAGAAAGTTCCTTAGGAGGACTTGCGATGGTAGTAAAATAGAGGAGATATTTTTTCTCCTCTATTTTAATTTATCTTTGATAAATAAGAATCGAGCACCAATTTCACACTTAATATGACGCAATCGAGCGTAATAGTAATAGTCAACGTTCACATCGGAAAAGTATTCCCGAGCAATTGCACAAGCTCTTCTAGCATGTGTACAACTTGTCAAAATAAGAATCGAACGATCGCCAATCAGTTCTTTCGTGAACTTCATATTCTCGATGGTATTACGAGATTCTGTTTCACAAAGAATAGGCATATCCACTCGTTCTTCAATATATTTCTTCATTTCTAATGATTCAACATACGCGTTTTTCACAGCCCCACCAGTAATCACTAGTTCTTTAAATCTTCCCTTATAATAATCTTTAATTGCTAGCTCACAGCGGCGGATTTGACTATTGGCATACGATCCATCGTTATGCGAAGGACAACCTAATACCACTCCATAATCGTACGTTTTCTTTTTATTCCGAAAAACAGGTGGCAAGTAATGGTGATATATACCAATAAAAACGAACAATAAGGCAATTACGATAATCATGGTTTAATCACCACCTGACGAGAAATTTTGTGTCGTTGTACACTGTTATATAAGGATAAAGTTTTCAATTCCACTTCTTTCATAAACGGATCCATATCCGAAAATTTCATAATCTTTTCTTTTCCCTTAAGAAGCTCTTTTCCAATCGCATCGAAACCAGCCACTTTAATTTGATAAAAAGAAGGATCTTCCATTTGCGATTTTTTTATCTGCAAAAGAATCATGACACAAGTTCTTTGGATGCGAGCACGAGAATATGTTTTTGATACGCTTTTCTGCAAAAACTCCGCCCAAGTATTACTGTGCATAGCTGCTTGTTTCAAACGATTTTCAATACCTTCGTTCACTAAAAAGAAGGAAGCAAGGTCTTGAACTGAAGTAAGGGAAAGAAATGTTTTTAAGTATGGATAATACGATTCCCAAGTTTGATTCTTTTGAAAATATTCTTGGAAATCTTGTTCCATTCCTTTTTTAAAATCGGCCCGTGTTTGGGTAGCGCTTTTATACTCGTTATTTCTTTTAAGTGGATGACATTCTATCTCGTGGATTTGACATTCTTTGATATATTGTACTCCCAAAATATCGTTAGGACTTAAAGCGATGTTGTTTTTGGCTTGCGAAGTCGAAGGATCGATATTGGCATTATTACGATTTGAAATCATTTCTAAAGTTTCCAAATCGTGAAGCTCAGAACCAAAATATAAATCGGTTACTCCTAATGTTTTTAAAGATTGAATCGCATATTTTGCAAAATAATCCGCACTTTGACAAGCGTAACAAGGAGGGAGTTCTAAGACTAGATTGGCTCCATGTTCTAGCGCAAGACGAGTTTTGTCTTCTAAGCTCATTAAAGAAGGAAGTCCTCTTTGTGAGAAATAAGAAGAAACAATCACAACGATAACTTTGGATTCTAAAGATACTTTTTTTAATTGATACATATGTCCTTTGTGAAAAGGATTGTATTCTGCAACGATACCAGCTATTTTCATAGAGCTATTTTACCATATTATTGAAATAAGGATATTTATTTTGTGATATTATAGTTTTAAGAAATTACGAGGATTGCAAAAATGAATAATAAAACAAAAATAATATGTGGAGCGGTAGTCGTTGCTCTTTGTGGAGGAGTATTTTTCTTCAACAAAAATCGTGCTACAAATCAAGTGACGCAAGAAGAAATGGCTCTATCCAGAACTTTTACTCTAGTAAAAGGAGACTTAGAATCTACGGTGGATGTAAGTGGTGTGATTGTTTCGGCTGAAGAAACAGAAGTGACAACGGATATTAATGCCAAAGTCGTAAAACTAAATGTAAAAGAAGGCGACAAAGTAAAAAAAGGCGATGTGATTTGTGTACTCGATTCTTCGGAAATCGATCGTCAAATTAAAGAACTTCAAGAAAATAAAGGGGGAGGTTCTGGACCTTCTAAAAGCGTTGTGACAAAGGCGAAAAACGCACTAAAAAAAGCGGAAGAATTGGAACAAAAAACAAAGGCTCGATTTGAAAAACGATATAATGCGACAAGCGATTATCGTGATACTTCGATTGAGAAAAAATATGCACAGCTACAAAATAATTTAGACGATGCACATAAAATGCTTATTAGTGCCGATGCACAAATTGTGGATAAACAAGCAACCGTAGAAAAAGCGCAAACAGAGTATGATCAAGCGGGAGTAAAAGTCAATTTGGAACAAAAAATCGAAAATGTTTCAAACAAAACAAGTGCTCTTTTAGAAATACAAGAAGAATTGGATAAAGCCAAAGAAGAACGTTTGAAAGCCGAACTGGAGTATACACTAAATCCAACGGAAGAGAACGCCAAGAAATTGGAAGAAGCCAAAGAAGAAGTAGAAGAAGTGGAAAAAGAAGAGAAAGAAGTGCAAAAGGCTTTGACGAATGCACAAAACCTATTAAAAGAAGCGCAAGCTCTTTTAAGTGATAAACAAGAAGCTCTATCGCAAGCACAAAAAGAATTGGCGCAAGCCGAAAGTACAGCCGAATATAAGGAAGCTAAAAAGGCATATGAAAATGCGGATCGTGCTCTAAAAGAATATGAAGACTCTATTTATTCGCAATACCAAGCGGATCGAGAAGCCGTAAATAGTGCCATAGAATCTCGTCTATCGGCCCAAGAAGCATTGGAAAGCTTATATAGTGGAGGCGGTTCTTTCTCAAATCAAAAGGAAATTGAAAAATTACAAGAACAAAAGGAAGCTTGTACGTTAAAAGCTGAGAGTAGTGGGGAAATTACATCGTTAAAAGTAAAACTTGGTTCAATTTCCAATGGTTCAATTGCTCTAATTCAATCGACGGAACACTTAATTTTCCAAGTATCCATTCCAGAAGAATCGATTAATAAAGTAAAAAAAGGATTGTTGGTGACAGTCACAGCCACTTCGATTGAAGAAGCTGTAACGGGAAAATTGACACAAATTTCTTCAACAACAGGAATTTCGAATAATGCCGACTATGGAATGTCCACATCGGATGGAAATGGCTACAAAGCACAAATCACTTTGGATAAACCAGGAGGATTGCATATTGGTTCGAAAGCTTCCGGAAGCATTGTTTTATCTTCCAAAAAGAATATCTTTGTCGTGCCGATAGAAGCGGTTGGAAATGACGAAGGGTTATCGTATATTCGTGTAGCCCAACCCGATGGTTCGTATAAAAAAATTGCCGTGGAAATCGGTGAATCCAATGAGATGATGATGGAAATTTCGGGAAAAGATTTAGAAGAAGGTATGGAAGTTTTATCCGATGCTTATTATGAAGATTTAATTGCAGAAGCGAAAATGTCTTCTCAAGAAGGATATTAATGTGGAAAAGCCATTGATTGAGCTTCGTCGTATTCTAAAAAAATACAACGAGGGAAAAGAAAACGAATTAGAGATCTTACACGGCATCGATTTGAATATTTATCCAGGCGAATTTGTTGCCATTGTTGGTGAAAGTGGTAGTGGAAAAAGTACACTTATGAATATAATTGGGGTATTGGATCATCAAACTTCGGGTACTTATATATTAGATGGAGAAGATGTGAGTACACTTGGAAAAGATGAAATGAGCGCCATTCGAAATAAAAAAATTGGTTTTGTGTTTCAGAATTTCAATTTAATAGCTCGTATGTCTGCACTGGATAATGTTGAACTTCCAATGTTGTATGCCGGAGTTTCTAAAAAAGAGCGGATTCAAAAAGCCACGGACTTACTAAAAATGGTGGGAATGGAAGACCGTATGGATCATGAGCCAAATTCTCTTTCTGGAGGGCAGAAACAAAGGGTCGCTATTGCACGTGCCTTAGGAAATAACCCATCGATATTATTAGCAGATGAACCTACTGGGGCTTTGGATCAAGAAACGAGCTTTCAAGTTTTGAAAATTTTTAAACAATTGAATGAACAAGGAAAAACCATCGTGATTGTAACGCACTCTCAAGAAATTGCCGAAGCTTGTGAAAGAATTGTAACGATTTCGGACGGAAGAATTGTTAAGGATACAAGAAACGAGTGTGATATCTTATGAGACTCTATGATAATTTTAAATTAGCACTTACGGCTCTAAAGGTGAACAAACTACGCACTTTTATGACTATGTTAGGAATTATTATTGGGATTGGTTCCGTAATAACAATTGTGAATGTCGGGGATGCGATGGCAATTAATAACGAACAAATGTTTCTAAAGTGGGGTGGACGAAACATTAATATTAATGTGTATGAAAAAATGCCTGAAGACGGAGAGTTTTATATTTCCAATGCATCTTCGGAGAAAATTTCCATTCCTACGATACAAGCTTATAAGGAAAAGTTTGGGAATATGATCGAAGCAATATCTTATAATGAATATGCGGGAAATGGAGAGTATAAAAAGAAGAATAAAAAACTTTATACAGAAGTTGTCGCTTGTAACGAATCGTTTCGAAAAATGGATTTTATGGAATTATTATATGGAAGAGATATGGATGACAAGGATCTGAGTCGAAAACGATACGTTTGTTTGGTGAATCAAAGCTTTGTCAAAAACTATTTTGGATATTCGAATCCTATCAAAGCTTTGGGACAAAAGATTGATATTCCGATTGAGCAAGTGTATAAATCTTTTGAGATTGTCGGCATTTGTAGCGATGAAATGTACGATTATCCTGGTTCAAATATGACGCGTATGTTGATTCCTTATACAGTATATGCGCATGTAACAGGAAGAAAAGAAGGCGTTAGTCAATTGGTGATTCAGCCTAAAGATAATGTTGATTTAGATTTGTTGAGCAATACCACGATGGCATATTGGAAATCCTTATACAAATCCAGTCCAACCACAGAAGTGAGTATTTATTCTGGTAATAATGCGATGAAACAACAAGAAAAAGTGTTTGATCAGGCAAAATTGACAATTGGAGCGATTGCGGCGATTTCCTTACTAGTCGGTGGTATAGGAGTTATGAATATTATGATGGTTTCTGTGACTGAGAGAACTAGAGAAATTGGTATTCGAATGGCTCTGGGTGCAAAAACAAGAGAAATATTATTGCAGTTTGTGATTGAAGCGGTTGTGATTTGTTTAATCGGAGGCTTTATTGGTGTTATAATTGGTAGTGTGGCAGGATATTTGATATCCAGTGCGATGTATCAAATTAGCGCATTTCCAAGCTTGATTACGGTATTGGTTGCGGTTGGATTTTCCATGTTTGTTGGGGTATTTTTTGGATATTATCCGGCTAAAAAAGCGAGTGATATGGATCCAATCGATGCCTTACGATATGAGTAGAAACAATTTCCAAGAAATTACATTTTGTTTGGTTGACTTTTATAAGGCCTTTTATTATAATATCAAATGCGACATGGGGTGAAGAGCATGGTATATTCAAAAAATGACTTCTTAAATGCAGAAGATTCTACAATTGAAATTGATGAATGGATTGCTATAGAGGAAAATGACCTTCTTCATCAAACTCAAGTCAAGTCCATACCAGAGGTACATATTACAGGTACTCTTCAGTTTGACGGAGATGCTCTCGTTTATTCAGACCTGGATTTGGACGGTAAATTGATTGTTCTAGATTCAATTACGAATGACGACATTGAAGTAGCATTTGACACGAAGTCGCAAGAAACGTATTCATTTGATCCTGTAAGTGAGGATACGGATGAAGAAATCATCGTGGTAAAGAAAAATCGATTGGACATCAAGCCAGAAATATTTCAAGCTATCGTTTATGAAGCACCTATGAGTATTACTTTGGTTCCAAGAAGTGAATACCCAAAGGGAAAAGGATGGCAACTTATTTCGGATCAAGATGTTCAAGAAGAAAAAATTGACCCACGATGGGAAAAGTTAAATGAATTCAAACTGGATGAAGACTAGTAGGAGGTAACAAAGCATGGCTGTACAACAAAGAAGAGGTTCTAAAACACGTAAAGCAAAAAGAAGAACTCACTACAAATTAGTAAAACCCGCATTAACAAAATGTCCAAACTGTGGAGAATATAAACTTTCTCACAAAATGTGTTCATGTGGTTACTATAACGGCAAACAAATCGTAGAAAAATAATCTAGATTATTGAATGAAAAATACTTCTCGAAAGAGAAGTTTTTTTTATGTTTTTCTTTTTTTTGTTCTAGACTATTAGAAAATAATGATTGTAGAATAGTGTAAAAAAGAGGTAATAATTATGTTTTCAAAATCAAAATTAGGATTTGGCTTAATGCGGCTTCCTAAAAATGAGGAAGGTAGAATTCTTGTAGAACAAGTGGAAAAAATGGTGGATGCTTTTTTAGAAAAAGGGTTTACGTATTTTGATACCGCTTATGCGTATGCGGGAAGTGAAAATGCGATTCGTGAAGCATTGGTAAAAAGATATCCAAGAGAACGGTTCACGTTAGCGGACAAGATGCCGGCTTGGAAAATTGAAAAGGAAGAAGATGTGGAACGTATTTTCAATGAATCTTTAGAAGCTTGTGGTGTGGAATATTTCGATTTCTATTTAGTACATAGTATTGAAGAAGGAAATTATGCGCTTTATCAGAAATATAAAGTTTTTGAATTCGTCAAAAAAATGAAACAAGAAGGGAAGATTAAACATCTAGGTTTCTCTTTCCACGATTCTCCAGAAATGTTAGAAAGAGTATTGAACGAACATCCGGAAATGGAATTTGTTCAACTTCAATTGAATTATTTGGATTGGGAAAATGCGGTCATTCAATCGCGAAAAAACTACGAAGTAGCTCGTTCACACAATTTACCGATTGTTGTCATGGAACCTGTAAAAGGTGGTCGTTTGGCTTCGTTTAATGAAGATATTGAAGCCATTTACAAGACGTATGATTCACAAAAATCCATCGCATCCTGGGCGCTTCGATTTATTGCTAGCCAAAAAGGAATCATGACAATTCTTTCGGGAATGAGTAATCAGGAACAAATGGAGGATAATTTGGAAACGATGGCAAACTTTGTTCCTCTTAATGAAGAAGAAAAGGAATTGGTTTCTAAGGTGAGAGAAAAACTACTTTCTCAACCAACGATTCAATGTACGCAATGTCGCTATTGTACACCAGGATGTCCGATGAATATCTCAATTCCAGATTTGTTTACGGCATATAATTCGCAAAAACTATATGGAAAAAGCGGTCGCTATAAAACATATTATGAGAAATTTACCAAAGATGGGAATTTGGCGAGCACTTGTATAAAATGTGGGCAATGTGAAAGTGTTTGTCCGCAACATTTAGAAATTATTTCTTCTTTGGAAAAGGTTGCTTCTGAATTTGAATAAGTAAGAAAGGTACTTTTGTAAGTATCTTTTTTCTTTTCGGTTGAGAAATAAAAACGTTGGTTTTATAATTACTTTGTTTATGAACTTTTTGGGAGAGTAAAATGAGAACGAATACGAAGAAAAAGAAGAGTAAAAAATCAAATTCAACTGGAATTCAAAATATGATGAAGATTGTAAATGGGATAAAAGAGGGGGTAGTTACTTTCACGAAAGTACTACAAGTCTTTTTATCAAAAATGATGGTTCGAAAAAAGAAGCTTCGGAAAAAAGAACCAATCGTGCCATGGCGGAAAATGTCGCATTTATGGCTTTTTGCGATAGTGTTCATTTATGATGAAATCGTCTTGCGACTATTTACTGGATCCTCTTTGTTTGGACATTTGATATTTCCAATTTTATTTGGTCTAGCAGCTGGATTATTCGTAAATGTGATTACGACGCCTTTTAATAAAAATGTGAACTGGTTAGTCAGTGTGATCACAATGTCGATTATAAGTATTTATTTTATAACGGAATGTTTAGTCAAACGTACATTTCACGTGTATATGACCTTATCAAGTTTGCTAACGAATGCCGGAGGTGTGATGGGGCGCTTTTCTACCGATTTTATCACAACGATTATAAATGGGTGGTTTGTAATATTGGTATTTTTGCTTCCAGTGGTTATATATGCACTGGTAGGGAAAAAAATGTTTCCTGCGAATACATATAGATGGCCTGTGTCTGTAGCTTCCGTTTTAAGTTCGGTCGTATTATCTTTTTTGACAATAGTTTTGGTGTGGATAGGAGGAACAGGTTCTTTATATACAGATTTATTTGATTTTAATAGAGGTTCTGAAACATTTGGTTTATTGACAGGAACTCGTCTTTCTGCTACAAGATCAGGAACAAACTCTTTGGTTGCAATCAATCCTGAAGAAGGAGTAGAATCAGATTTTTCTGACTATAAAAAGAATGTTTTGAATATTGATTTTGATACATTAATTGCCAATGATGATAAGCAATATAAAGAAATTGATCAATATGTGAATAGTTTACCCGGAACAAGTATGAATAAATATACGGGATTGTTCAAAGGGAAAAACTTAATATTAATTTGTGCAGAAGGGTGGTCAGATGCATCGGTAAATGAAGAATTAACACCAACATTATATAGATTGATTCATAATGGTTTCTATTTTTCAGATTTCTATCAACCGTATTGGGGTGGTAGTACAACAACTGGGGAATTTTCTTTTTTGCTAGGTTTGGTTCCAGGATATGATATATCATCGATTCAGGACACAGTAGGAGATAATAACTATTTTACTATGCCGAATCAACTTCAAAGAATTGGTTATTATACAGCAGGATATCATAACTGGGATTTTGATTATTACGAACGAGATCAAACACATGAGAATTTGGGAATGAATAAGTGGATTGGAAAAAGAAACGGCATTGAGGAAATCGCAGGTGTTCAAGAACTTGATTATGTTTCAGACGAGATGCTTTTTCAATCTACAATAGAAAAGTGTACGGATATGCAACCTTTTTGTTCGTACTATATAACGATGGATGGTCATATGCCATATGAATTAGATGACTATGAAGGTACGGAATTACTAGATTATGTGATTAGTATTGTTGGTGATGGATATAACGATCAGTCGTTGGCTTATTTCTGTAAACAATATAAGTTTGAAAAGGGTATTAAAGCTTTGGTTGATGGCTTAGAAGAAAAGGGTATAGCGGATGATACTGTCATTTGTATTTGCGCGGATCACTATCCATATTATTTAGAGGATATAAGTGATTTATATGGATTTGAGGTTGATAATAATTTAAAACGAGATTGCAATTCATGGATTTTGTGGTCTGGTTGTTTAGAAGAAGGAAAGGAATTAGAAAGTTGGCAATGTGAAATTGACACACCTACGTATTCTTTAGACATCATTCCTACATTGTCCAATTTGTTTGGATTAGAATATGATTCACGTATGCTAGTGGGTCGTGATGTATTCTCGGATGCAACACCTTTAGTTATGTGGAATGATTACAGTTGGTTAACGACAAAAGGTTATTATTCTACGCAAACAGGGGAATATTTTCCTATTGAAGGTGAAAACGATGACAACTATGTGAACCAAATCAATAATTTGGTGAAATCGAAAAAAGATTATTCGACAAAAGTTCGGGAATTGGATTATTTCGGACATGTTTTTGGTAAAGATGAGATAAAAGATTCTACCTCATTATGGAAACAAACATATGGAAAAAAGGAGAAAGATGAAGAGTAAGATTCATGGGTACATGAATCTTTTCTTTTGTTTGGAATTTGTGTTCGTAATAGACTTTCATATATTTTTAAGCTATAATGTACATGGTTTTTGCCACATACGAGGAGGTAATAGGTATGTTACAAATTATTATCTCGTCTGGAATTGGTCTTGTGATTGGTATTGTCTTAATGATTGGATACTCAAAAGCAGGGCTAAACAAAAATCAGCAAAGAGCTCAACAAATTTTGAGAGAAGCCGAAACTGAAGCAGATGCTAAAATTAAAGAAGCGGTTTTAGATGGTAAAACGCAAGCACACGAATTGCGCGTAGAAGCTGAAAAAGATATTAAGGAACGAAAACAACAAGTAACAGAATTAGAAAACAAATTATTACGTCGAGAAGACAATTTGAATTTTCGTGATGAAGCTTTAAACCAAAAAGAACGCCAGGTTACGGAAGAACTAAACAAGGTGACAAAAAAGCTGACAACTCTAGACGAAAAAGAGAAGCAGTTACAAGAACAAATTGACAGACAAATAACTGTATTAGAAAATGTCGCTAAAATGAGCAGTCAAGAAGCTAAAGATCAATTGTTTGCAGCTGTAGAAAAGAAAATGGAACATGAAACAGTTGCTTATATCAAAGATCGTGAAGAAGATGCGAAAGCGACAGCAAAAGAAAAAGCACAAGAAATCATTTCATTAGCTATCGAAAGAATGGCACAACAAGAAACACAAGAAAGAACAGTATCTGTTGTTGCTTTACCTGGAGAAGAAATGAAAGGACGTATTATCGGTCGTGAAGGACGAAACATTCGTTGTTTTGAACAAGCGACAGGTGTTGAATTAAATATCGATGATACACCAGACTTAATTACAATCACATGTTTTAATCCAGTTCGAAGAGAAGTGGCACGCTTAGCTTTAGAACACTTAATCCGCGATGGAAGAATTCAACCAGGACGTATTGAAGAAGTCGTAAAAAAATATCAAACAGAAATCGACCAAGAAATTCAAAAAGCTGGAGAAGATGCAGTATTCAAACTTGGAATTGGAAAAATTGACCGTGAAATTGTGAAATTGATCGGTACTTTAAAATATCGTTATTCTTATGGACAAAATGGTTTACAACACTCTATGGAAGTAGCTTATATCGCAGGTGCATTGGCTGCTGAATTAGGATTGAACCAACAAATCGCAAAACGTGCTGGATTATTGCACGATGTTGGTAAAGCGTTAAATATCGAACAAGACGGTTCTCACGTAGAATTAGGATATAAGTTCTGTAAGAAACATGGAGAAAAAGAAATCGTATTAAATGCGATTCAATCTCACCACGGAGATGTAGAAGCAAAATTCTTAACAAGTCACTTGGTTATTGCTGCTGATACAATTTCCGCAGCTCGCCCAGGAGCTCGTAAAGAAAGTACACAAGCGTATATTGATCGATTAGAAAATCTAGAAAAGATTGCGAAAGATTACGAAGGTGTACAACAAGCGTTCGCTATTCAAGCCGGACGTGAAATCCGTGTTTTAGTAAATCCTGAAACAGTGGATGATTTAAGTTGTGTAAAAATCGCAAGAGATATTCGTGAACAAATTGAAGAACAATTGACATATCCAGGACAAATCAAAGTCAATGTTATTCGTGAAATTCGTGCTCAAGAAATTGCTCGCTAAGAAATCTGTCGGATATAAATCCGATGGATTTTTAGTAAGGATAAACTAACTAAATAGACTTGAAACCCCCTTTTTTCAAGATTATAATTTGTTCATAATCTATTAAGGAGGAAAATATAATGGCTGCTATCATTGAAAAAGATACTTGCATCGGATGTGGTGCATGTGAAGGTACATGTCCAGTTGGTGCTTTAAGCATGGATGATGAAGGAAAATCAACATGTGACGAAAGCGCATGCATCTCTTGTGGAGCTTGTGCTGGTTCTTGCCCAGTTGGTGCAATCACAGTTGAATAATTAATTCAATTGAAGTCAGGCCATAAAAGCCTGGCTTTTTTATTTTAAGAAAGGAATAGAGTACAATGAAAATTAGAGCAGAATGGGTATTACCCGACTTAAAAGAAGCAAAGAAAAGAACTAAAAACGAAGTAGAACGTATCGATACATTTGTGATTCCAGAAAATGCACGTTTTTTAGGTCAAGATAAAAAATATTTTATTTCCACATATGGATGTCAAGCCAATGAAAGAGACAGTGAAACATTAGCTGGTATTTTAGACGCTTTAGGATTTACTCAATCCGACAGTCCAGAAAATGTAGATGTTATTTTAATTAATACTTGTGCCATTCGTCAAAACGCCGAAGAAAAAGTATTAGGAGAAATCGGAAATTTCAAACGCTTATATCGTCAAAATGAAGATTTAGTTATTGGGGTTTGTGGATGTATGAACCAAGAAGATACTTTTGTAAAGAAATTACTACAAAAATATCCACAAGTCCGCTTATTATTCGGAACACACAATCTTCAAGATTTACCAGTGATGTTATACGAATGCATGGTTGAAAAGAAAAAAGTTGTTCGTATTTACTCTAAAGAAGGAGAAGTATACGAAAATTTACCAGTAAAACGTTTTGGAAAACACAAAGCATGGGTAAATATCATGTATGGTTGTGACAAATTCTGTACATACTGTATTGTTCCTTATACACGAGGGAAACAAAGAAGCCGTACAATGGATCAAGTTTTAGCCGAAGTGCGTCAATTAAAAGAAGAAGGATATAAAGAAATTACTTTATTAGGACAAAACGTAAATGCGTATGGAAAAGATATCGACGAATCGTATGACTTTGCCACATTATTAGAAGAAGTCGCAAAAATTGGAATTCCACGTATTCGTTTTACGACAAGTCACCCATGGGATTTTAGTGATGAAATGATTGAAATGATTCGTAAATACGATAATGTCATGCCATTTGTTCACTTACCTTTACAATCTGGGGATACAGAAATCTTAAGAAAAATGGGTCGTCGTTATTCTGCTGAAGACTATAAAACGTTATTTGATAAGATCAATTCTATTCCAAACATTGCGATTAGTACAGACATTATTGTTGGATTCCCAAATGAGAGCGATGAACAATTTGAACGTACTTTAGAAATGGTACACTATTGTAAATTTGATAACGCCTTTACATTTATCTTCTCTCCACGTCCAGGAACACCAGCGGCTAATATGGAAGATACAATTGATATGGAAACAAAATACAATCGTCTACATGAATTAAATCGAATTTGGAATTCATATGCCCTTGAAAAGAATAAAGCGTATGAAGGAAGAACAGTTACTGTTATGGTAGATGGTTCATCAAAAAACAATAAAGATGTATATGCTGGATATACAGATACACAAAAATTAGTAAACTTTAGAGGAAAAGATTGTCAACCTGGTGATTTTGTAGAAGTATATATTGAAAAAGGAAAAACGTTCTCATTAGATGGTGTACAATGTGATATAATGAATATCGAAGAGTAACTATTACAAAAACATAACGAAACAATATAAAAAGAAATGGAGGTGTTCTTTATGGCGGTTAGAAAAAGTGTAGTATCCGAAAATGAAAAAGTTCGCGTTTTCGCACTAGGTGGATTGGATGAAGACGGGAAAAATATGTATGTGGTCGAAGCTGGACAAGATATCTATGTAATTGAGGCAGGAATTAAATTTCCAGAAACCAAAGAATCTTTAGGAATTGAATGCATCGTTCCCGATTTCTCTTATTTAATCGAAAACAAAAGTCGAATTGCCGGCATCTTCATTACCCACGGACATGACGATGTCATGGGAGGATTGACATATTTATTGAAACAAATAAATGCAGACATCTATTCGTCTCCATTTACCGCAAAAATTATTTCTCGTTTACTTCGTAAAGAGAAGATTACGGGATCACACGTGCACACATTGCACGAAGACAAACCAATTTGTGTAGGAAGTCACAAGATTGAAGTATTCCCTATTACCCACGATTATCCAGGTACTTATGGAATTGCGATTGAAACAGGGCAAGGTTATGTAGTATATTCTGGAGAATTTATCCAAGATAGCGATTCGTTAAGTGAATACTATCGAGGAGATTATATTAAGTGTGCAGAAATAGGAAATAAAGGTGTGTTTATCTTGTTACAAGAAAGTAAGGGTGTTGAACGAAATGGATATACAGCCCCCGCACACCGTATTGGTCCTTCCATGGCAACATTGTTAGAAAAGAATGAAGATCGTCGAATTTTTGTGAGTGCATATACACAAAATGTATTCTGGCTACAAGAAATCTTAAGAACATGTGTAAAATTTGGAAGAAAAATGATTCTTTATACAGATGATTTGAAAGAAATGGTCAGAGATTTACAATCATTTGGATTCGAAGTGGGAGACGAACATTTTTTACCAACTTCTATGATTAGTGAAGTAAAAGATGTCATTGTGATTATTGGAGGACAAGGAAAAGCTGTATTCCAATTAATGAGTAATATTTCCAACAACGAAGTTTCAAATGTTCACTTTACAAATGAAGATATTATCTGTATCGCATCACCGGTTCTTCCAGGAATTGAAAAAGAATTCAAACAAATGGAAAACGATGTGTACAAAAATGATGGAGAAATCGTAAATCTATATATGAATGCGATTCGTATGCACCCTTCGAAGTTCGATTTGAAATTAATGATTTCGTTAATGAATCCAAAATATTACATTCCAGTAAAAGGAGCATATCGTCATTTATATATGAATGGTGAATTGGCGATGGATGTTGGTTTCAAACCAAGCAATATTGTTCTTTTAGACAATGGACAAGTAGCGACTTTTGAAAATAAAAAATTGAAATCTTGTTCGATGGAATTGGAATTACACGATTCTTTGATTGATGGAAAAGAAAATTGGGATATGGCCGGGGTTGTTTTAAAAGATCGTGAAACTTTGTCTACAGATGGTGTTATGATCTTGGCTATCGGAATTGATTCGTTCACAAAGAAAATCATTAATGGTCCAGATGTACAAACACGAGGATTGATTTATTTAAAAGATGCGGAATATATCACTACCGATGTCGCAAAGATTATGGAAGAAACAATCGAAGAAGCTGTAAAAAATGGCTCTTATGAAAACTTAACGACACGTCAAGAAATTCGCGAAAAAGTATCTCGATACTTAATTAAGACAATTGCGAAAAAACCAATGATCTTACCAGTTATTTTAGAAATTAATACGAACAATATCGTTTAATTAATGAGTGAAGGAGTGGTGAATAAATGGCAGTTTCCAAAAAAAGAAGCACTAAGAAAAAGACCACGAGTTCGAAAAAGAATAAACAAAAAAAGGAGCAAGCCGCTTTAATTAAAGTAGGAGTTCAATTTGGGGTTGTTTTACTATTATTGATTTCTGTTTTCCAATTGGGAATTATTGGAAAAGGAATTTATCGTTTTACAACCTATTTCATAGGAATTATGACAATTCCTACTTTACTAGGATTGGCTCTGTTTATCGTATATTCGTTTTTAACGAGAAAAAATAATCTTCCTAGACGCTATCTTCTAGGAGGATTATTCTTTTATTGTGGCATTTTATTATTTATGGGAATAAATGTTGTAAAACCCAATCCCGTATGGAGCGGATTGGAAAATTTATTTCCTCAATTTTTTCATGTACTAACAGGAGAGTATGCACCTGGAGCCGGAATTCTTGGATATGCATTATTAGGAATCATAGGAACACTATTTGGTTATGCGGGTGCCTGGATTTTTACAATCGTATTTGTGTTATTGGGTATCGTATGCATGGCATTTGATTGGTTTAATGAAAAAGTGGAAAATCGTGAGCCAGTTGAGATTTCAAAACCCGATTTGTCCAAAGTGAAATCAAAGATGCAAAGAGCACCAAAACCAGAACCTGTTGTACAGCCTGTTATGGATCCTTTTAGTTTTATGGGGGAAGATTTACAAGATAATGGCAGTATTTTTATCGAGGCTAAAGATGTCATGTCTTCGGATATGGAATATGAAAAACCAAAATCTTCTAGCTTATTCATAGATGTGGATGAGCCAACGCAGGAAATTAAAAAAATCAATGTAGAATTCGGAATCGTTGCGGATGAACCAAACCCAAAACGAAAAAAAAGAAAAATAGAAAGTTCCATATTCTTAGATGCAGAACCGGAAGTGGAAAAGGATGATATCCCTTTTACACTATTATCGGAAGAAGAAAAGAAACCTTCGATGCCAAAGAAGAGAGTGGAAAAAAAGAAAAAAGAAGTTGCAGAACCAGAGAAATCACCACAACACTATGTACATGTGGCAGATGAGAACTGGGCAAATTATAAGCTACCAAAATTAAATATCTTAGATAAGGTAACGGGAAGTGGCAAGAATAATAAAAACTCGATGAATTCGAGCAAACAAGGAGAAAGATTGATTGCGATTTTGAAACAATTTGGTGTAGAAGCGAAATTGTTACAGATTCATATTGGTCCTAGTGTTACGAAATTTGAGATTAAACCAGAATTGGGAGTTCGAGTTTCTAAAATTTCTGGGTTACAAGACGATATTAAGATGGCTCTAGCAGCTACCGATATTCGTATTGAAGCACCAATACCTGGTAAAAATGCGATTGGTGTGGAAATTCCAAATGTGGAAAAGACAACGGTACAAATGATGGATTTAATGAAAAACATTCCTTCTAGTTTTGATGATAAAAAGCTATTATTCTGTATCGGAAAAGATTTGATGGGAAGTTCTTGTTATGGAGAATTAAACAAGATGCCACACTTATTAATCGCTGGAGCTACTGGTTCTGGAAAGAGTGTATGTGTCAATTCCATTATTTGTTCTATATTAATGCGAACAAAACCGAATGAAGTCAAATTGATCTTAGTCGATCCGAAAAAGGTTGAATTTACACCTTATAATGGAGTTCCTCATTTATTAGCACCAGTTATTACCGATGGGGAAGAGGCTAATAAAGCATTAAAAGTCGTTGTGACTATGATGGATAAGCGTTATGACATGTTCTCAGAAATTGGTGTTCGAAATATTGCTGGATACAATAAATATGTAAAAGCACATCCTGAAGAGAACTTACGTCCAATGACTTCTATCGTAGTAATTATTGACGAATTGGCCGATTTAATGTTGGTGGCTGCCAAAGAGGTCGAAGCGAGCATTCAAAGAATTACTCAATTGGCTCGTGCGGCAGGTATCCACTTAATTGTAGCTACCCAAAGACCAAGTGTGGATGTTATTACGGGTGTAATCAAAGCTAACATTCCTTCAAGAATCGCTTTTGCGGTATCGAGCCAAACCGATTCTCGAACAATCCTAGATCAAGCTGGAGCGGATCGTTTATTAGGATATGGAGATATGTTATATCTTCCAAATGGAGAAACGAGTCCAAAACGTATACAAGGTGTCTTTATTACAGACGAGGAAGTCAATCGAATTTGTGACTTTGTGAAATCCCAAGGACAACCTCGTTATGACGATGCGTTTATCCAACTTCGCGATCTAGCAATGCAAGGAGGAGAAGTGAAGCCAGAAAATGCCGATCCTTTGTATCCAGAAGTAAAAAACTTTGTGATTCAATCAAGAAAAGCAAGTACTTCATTGATTCAAAGAAGATTTTCTGTTGGATATTCTCGTGCAGCCCGTTTAATTGATGTTCTAGAATGCGAAGGTGTCATTGGTCCAGCCAATGGCAGCAAGCCAAGAGAAATCTTAATCGGACCAGCCAATCTTGAAGGCATGGATTAGTTTTTGGTATAAAGAAAACGTTGTATGCTTCGCATAGTGTGTTGAATACGCATTGAATTTTTTACAACTAAGGATGTATCATCAAAAAAAGTGATGATGCATTCTTTTTTCTTATATATCACTTTTTGAATAGAGAAATAGTGAATCCAAATACAGTCGTAATTTTTGATATTTGATAGAGGAAAATAGATTTCTTGTCGATTGATGACAATGGGAACCAATTTGTGAATATTCATTTTCTTCTGATAGTATTCTTTTCTTGCCTGGAAGGAAGAGCCTTCTTTTTGACAAAGCGTGTCCAAATATTTTTTTGCGTTTTGTTTTGGGAAGATATTCTGGTGATTGGAATAAACGCATATAAGAGCGTTTTGTGGATAATCAAAATATAGATATTTAAGCATAAAAAAACCTCCTAGACTAATAGTACGACTAGGAGATTATATCTTTCTTACATCCAAGAAATTTTACTTTCGCTACCATCTTTGATACGACCCACATTGGCCCAATGACGATAGATGACTAAAACTGTCATTAACCAGCTAGCACAAATGACCAAAAGATTTGCTGGATCGAGACTAAAATACGTTCCTGTAATATAAAGACTTGAGAATAAGATTCCACACATGCTTGCCAATGAAACAAACTTAAATAAATAAAGTACAATAAAGAACATTAAAAATGGCAATATAAAATATAAAATATTGTGGAAAAGGAAGATAGAAGTGGCTAGTAAGAATCCAAATACTGTACTAACGGCTTTTCCTCCTTTAAAGTGAGCAAATATTGGATAACAGTGCCCAATACAACATGCGAATCCTGTCCAAATACATGCGATTTGTCCAAAAAAGGAAGCAAATCCACAAGCGAAAACAACTTTTAAAACATCACATACAATTACAGCGATTCCTGCTTTTTTTCCTAAAACACGGCCTGTATTGGTACCACCAAGATTTCCAGATCCAAAGTTTCGTACATCGGTGTGATAAAATACTTTACCAATGACTAACGCAAAAGGAATCGAACCAAGAAGGTAGCCAATTACTATAGAAATAATGGTCATCATAAACTTTTTCTCCTTTTTTTGTATATCATAGCATAAAGGGAAAATTTTTGAAAATAAGTATGAAGTTTGATAGAATGGATAAGATTGACGAAAGGATGATATCATGGCAAAAAAGACATATGACGAAAGTAGTATTGTAATTTTAGAAGGATTGGATGCCGTTCGAAAAAGACCTGGTATGTATATTGGGTCAACAGATACTCGTGGATTACACCATTTAGTATGGGAAATCGTGGATAATGCGATTGATGAAGCTTTAAATGGTTATGGAAATGAAATTCATATTACGTTGAATGCCGACCAAAGTGTGAGTGTAGAAGACCATGGACGTGGTATGCCAGTGGGAAAACACGCAAGTGGAAAAAGTGCATTGGAAGTTATTTTTACAGTTTTACATGCAGGAGGAAAATTTACGAGCCAAGGTGGTTATCAAAGTGCTGGAGGACTTCATGGGGTTGGTGCCAGTGTAGTAAATGCCTTAAGTAGCTGGTGTGAAGTGCAAGTATATGATGGGAAAAATAAATGGTCTATGCGTTTTGAAGACGGTGGGAAAAAATTTGGCAAGCTTGTGAATATGGGAAAAACCAATCGTACAGGTAGTACAGTTACTTTCTTACCCGATGCCAAGATATTTAAAAATATACATTTTTCTTTCACAAAAATTAGTGAAAGAGCCCAAGAAGATGCCTTTTTATTAAAAGGATTAAAGATGGTTGTTACAGACAATCGAAAAGAAAAACGAGAAAACATATATCAATATGAGAATGGTCTACAAGCTTTTATTGAAGAAATCAATACGGATCATACTTCTATGCATAAGCCAGTGAGCTTTAATGGGGAAAGCTTAGGAATTAAGATTGCTGGATGTTTCCAATATACGGATGACTATCAAGAAAACATTTTTTCTTTTACCAACATGGTACGTACACGAGATGGAGGAAGCCACGAAGTCGGAGCAAAACAAGCTTTCACAAAAGTATTTAATGAATTTGCTCGAAAAAATGGTTTCTTAAAAGAAAAAGAAAAAGGATTTGATGGAAACGATGTTCGTGAAGGATTAAGTTTGGTTATTAACTTAACCGTACCCGAAGAACTTTTACAGTTTGAAGGACAAACAAAAGAAAAATTGGGAACCCCTGAAGCGAAAAACGCAACCGATGCGATTGTAAGTGAAAACCTTCGTTATTTCTTAGAAGAAAATAAAGAAGTTGCCAATACGTTAGTGCGAAAAATTGTTAAAGCTCAAGCGGCTCGTAATGCAGCACGTAAAGCTAGAGATGAAGCACGTAAGGGAAAAGGTAAACAAAAAAGTGAGCGTGTACTTTCAGGAAAACTTGCGAGTGCACAAAGTAAAGATGCGCGAAGAAAAGAATTGTATCTTGTCGAAGGAGATTCAGCCGGAGGATCGGCAAAACAAGGTCGTGATTCGAAGTATCAGGCAATCTTGCCACTTCGAGGGAAAGTATTGAATACGGAAAAAGCCAGCAAAGATTCGATCATGAAAAACGAGGAGTTGAACACGATCATTCACGCCTTAGGTGCTGGTTTTGAAGAAAGCTTCCGTGCGGAGGATTCAAATTATTATAAAGTCATCATTATGACCGATGCCGATGACGATGGAGCACATATTCAAAACTTATTATTAACATTCTTCTTTAGACATATGCGCGATTTAATTGCCAAACATATGTTGTATATTGCCCTTCCACCTTTGTATCGTATTGCCAAAGGGAAACAAGAATACTATTTATACACGGACGAGGAATTGGAAGAGAAGAAACAAGAATTTAAAAATGGATATACCATTACTCGCTACAAAGGATTGGGGGAAATGAATGCCAATCAATTGTGGGACACAACAATGAATCCGGAAACTCGAACGCTTCTTTGCGTCACTTTGGAAAATGCGGCTATTGCCGAAAAACGAGTGAGTGAATTGATGGGGGATAAACCCGAATTGAGAAGAAGTTGGATTGAGGATAATGTTGTATTTACACTAGAAGACGATTATGGAAAGGAAGGTTTAAATGGCTAAGAAGGAAAAAGAAATTGTTGAAAATATCTTAGAAAACACTTTAGAAGACATTATAGCCGACCGTTTTGCCAGATATTCAAAATATATTATTCAAGAACGTGCCTTACCAGATGCTCGAGATGGTATGAAACCTGTTCAAAGACGTATTTTATGGGCAATGCACGAAGATGGAAATACCTACAATCGTCCGTATCATAAATCGGCGAAAACCGTAGGAAACGTCATTGGGAATTATCACCCTCATGGAGATACTTCTGTTTACGATGCGATGGTTCGTTTATCGCAAAACTGGAAAATTCGTACACCTTTAGTCGATATGCAAGGGAACAATGGTTCGATTGACGATGACCCGGCAGCAGCGATGCGTTATACTGAAGCTCGTCTTTCAAAAATTGCGAATTTCTTGTTGCAGGATATTGAAAAGAAAACGGTAGAATGGGCACCAAACTTCTCGGATGAAAAAATGGAACCTACCGTATTACCAGCTCGCTATCCAAACCTTTTAGTCAATGGGATTACAGGGATTGCGGCAGGATATGCGACAAATATTCCACCGCATAACTTAAATGAGGTAGTGGATGCGACTATTTATCGTATTCAAAATCCAGATTGTTCTTTGGAAGACTTAATGCGATTTGTTAAGGGGCCAGATTTTCCAACAGGTGGAACAGTCATGGGATTATCCGGGATTAAAGATGCCTTTCGAACAGGACGTGGAAGAGTGTTTATTCGTTCGAAAGTACATGTGGAAACACAACGTACTTTGAAACAAATCATTATTACAGAAATTCCTTATGAAGTCGTAAAATCTTCTTTAGTAAAAAAAATTGACGATATTCATTTGAATAAGAAAGTTGATGGAATTTTAGATGTTCGAGACGAAAGTGATAGAACGGGTCTTCGTATTGTTGTAGATCTAAAATTAGATGCTCCACACGAACATATCATCAATTATTTGTATAAGAATACGGATTTACAAGTATCTTATAACTATAACGTAATCGCAATTGTCAACAAAGCGCCTGTACAAATGTCCCTTCCGATGGCTTTAGATGCCTTTATTGCCCATCGAGAAGATGTAGTGTTACGTCGTTCGAAATTTGAATACGATCAGAAACAAAATCGTGCGCATATTTTAGAAGGATTGATTCGTGCAGTTAGTGTCATGGATGAAGTCGTACAAATTATTCGTAAATCGAAAGATAAAGCGGACGCAAAGAAAAATTTAATAAAGCGTTTTGTTTTTACGGAAATGCAAGCGGAAGCCATTGTGACAATGCGTTTATATCGTTTGACAAATACCGATGTAAAAGAGCTTCAAGCAGAATTTAAACAATTGGAAAAAGATATTAAGCATTTAACACAGATTATTAATAATAAAAAGGTGTTACACAATGTTTTGGTTCAAGAATTGGAAGAAGTCAATCGAGAATTTGAAACACCACGTCTTTCTTCAATTGAAGAAGAAATCGAAGAAATCGTTATTGATAAACGAGCAATGATTGCCCAAGAGAATATCATGCTTCCGGTGACAAGAGATGGATATGTGAAAAAAGTGTCTCTTCGTTCTTATAATGCGAGTTCGGATTCTTTAAGTGGTCATAAGGATAGTGATGAAATAATTGCGTATGGAGAAGTGAATACGCTTCAATATTTGTTGTTCTTTACAAATCGTGGTACGTATGGATACATTCCTGTATATCAGATTGAAGAAGGAAAATGGAAAGATTTAGGCTCTCATATGAGCAACTATCTTCGTATGGAAGGTGGAGAAAAGATTGTTTCTGTCAAAATGGTGAATTCGTTTGATGAGAAAGTACAGCTTGTGTTAGTCAGCAAGTTTGGTATGATCAAACGAGTGAATCTAAAAGATTTTGAAGTCTCTCGTATGAATAAAACGATGCTTGCGATGAATATAGGTGACATGGATGAGCTAGTGAGCGTTTCTGTTTCTTATAAGCGTAGCGATCAAATTGCACTTGTCAGCAATCAAGGGTATGGTCTGACATATCCAATTGAACAAGTCGCACTTTCTTCTCCTCGTTCCAAAGGAGTTAAAGCGATGAATTTAGTTGAAGATGATTTTGTGAAAGGTCTTCTAATATTCGATTCTATGGATCAACAAGTGTTATTGATCAATCAAACTTGTCAGCTTAAGCGTATGAAAGCAAGTGATATTCCTGTTCTTAAGCGTCCTGCCAAAGGGGTTCGTTTATATAAATGGGTAAAATCCAATCCATCGTATGTACACGATTTCCTAATTTCAAAAGACGATATGGAAATGCGTCTTATGGACGAGCTTATTCGTTTTAAAGGAAAGGAAATTAGCTTGATGAGTACGGATTCGACTTTCTCGGCTCCTTTCACAAAAACAGAAGATTTCTTTATGAGTTCTACCATTGAACAGATTCATGAAGGCGAATGGAACGAGGAAGTGCAAGATATCGAGCAGCCAACCTTGTTTGACTAGGAATATGTTAGAAAGTGTTCTTTTTTCCATATGAACTACTCCCTCTTACACTTCGTTAAGAACAGGGAGCTTCTGGAAGACATTTC
>JAUNDJ010000125.1 GCA_030526175.1 Bacillota bacterium | reverse complement strand
GTGCTTCTCTATGTGGTTGGCGATATATACCTCCACTACGGACTTTCACCGATTAATTAAACGACATGCCTGTCGCACCCAAAGAAAAAGGTGGTATCAATGATACCACCTCTTCCTCACATTACAAATTTATAGACATTTCTGTCCGAATTAAGTACATATAGTTCGCTACGACTTTCGCTAATTTGTTTGAGCTCCAATGTTGAGTCTTTACTGATTACACTTATCGCAGTTTCTGTAATAATCTTTGATATTGGCATATTTGCCACATAAGGCATAACAGAAATCATTTTCCCATCGCTGGCTAGACACAAAGTTGCCCTGTGAAATACGCTGCCCTGTAAATTCATAGAATCATAGTTTATGTCAGTTGTTTCACAAACCTTCGTCCCCCTTCTAAATACAATTGTATTGTATTTTCCGGAAACTTTTGATACCCAAATCCACATATTAGAAATTGCATCATATTTCATAATAATAGGTTTTTGTCCACGAATAACCGTGCAGTTGCCATCAATATCTATTTCGATACCACCATCCCGATGTTTAGAAATAATTGCATACTTTGAATTCGTAGTTGCAACATATTCAAAATCGGTTATTTTTTTAGCAATGTCGGTTATTTTTGCATCGCCATTGAGAACTGTAAGTTTCTTCAGAGTATGTGTCTTATCATCTACATAGTAAAGACAATTTCCAAACACTCTTACTGTTGCCTTGTTAGAAACATAAATTTTTTTAATTTCTGTTTCTCCCTTATACAAATACACATAACATGCATCTTCAACATTTTCAATTTTGGTAATCTTTTGAAAGAAGTTTAAAGGTTTAATTTTTATCATATACCTTTCATCATCGAAAAAGTATGTTTCAATTTTGCCAAAACCTTTAACACTCCTTCTTATTTCTTCTCCACGTTCGTTTACTCGAACTACTTCTCCTACTTTGTTCAAATAGGTTCTGTAATCATATACTTTTTTTATCTCAGTATTTGATAAGAAAAGATTTTCATCAAAATCGTTTGTTGTCATTGATGCATTTTTAATAGAACGAGAGCTGCATACAGGACAATTCTTATAAGCACTATTATAATATCCTTTGTGGCGTTTACAATATTGCAATTCCATCAATTGATTTGAAAGTGCTATTTCAATATTGTACCTCTTTCCTCTTTCAAAGATGTCCAAAAAAGCTTCTTTAAGCTCCTCCGACATCCATGCATCCCATGTTTTACCTTTCATGATTTTTATATCATGTTCACCCAAAACTGAAAGCTGATTCCTAGCTCTCAATTCTTTGGACATTTTTGTATCAATCTGGTAGACACCTCCAAAAGGATGCTCTCCTGTCAACACATTAAAAGCTATAACTGCTAATGAATAGTAATCACTTGCTTTAGAATAGTGTTTAACTACAACATCTCTACAAGAGAAGTCTCTACTTCTAGGGTCAACATAGAAAGGTAAACATTTTAAATCAGGACCGAGTTCCTGTACTTGTCCCATCCAGCCCCATGAGTCCGTGTCAACGAAAAATATATTGCCATTTGAAACCAGAACCTGTCCTGGATGAAAATCACCTATAATCATGCCTGTATTATGAATTTTTTCGACAGCTTTTGCTACCTTTATCATAAGTTTAAGGCTTTCTTTTAGGTCTCTTTCTCCCATAAAGGTTTTTTCGGCAATACGGTCTAAGTCAACCGCATCTTTTACATATTTCATGGTATAACCCACAAAATGTCCGTTAACAGTTACCGGTTCCATAGGAACCATTGCCTCATTGTAACCGACCATTCGGGACTGCTGGATTAACTTGCGAACTTTCCGTTCTTTTCTTGCTACATTAACTTCTCTTGCATTGAAGATTTTAATAGCAAGATGCTGATGATCATCGTAGACTGAACCCTCACCACCATGATGAGCGTAAAGAGTCTTCAATCTATCATCAAGTTCTTTTGGTTTGCTAAAGCTAAATTGATTCATAACAATACCTCCATTAAGATTTTTAGAATTTTTAGCTCATCGTGGCATATAAATGCACTTCTTTGTAATGTGATGATAGAATACTCTATCATTTTTTTCAAGGTACTTATTAAAGATACTTTGATGTGGTAAAAAATACCATAAAGCCTTTAATGGTGTCATTATATCACATTTTCTGAAGATATTCAACATATTATGTAAATATTATTTGATATTTACTTGTTTTTTTATTTATTGCGTAATTATTACCACATATTGACAGTTTAATCACAATATGATAAAATTTATTTACATAATTTATAGAAAGGATGATTATGATGATTAAGTGCAATACTTTATCAGAAAGAGATAAAAGTAAAGTTTCTCAAAAACTTTATGATTATCTTGCAGGCAACTTTCGGGAATATTGTGATTTCTCATATGTAACTTTTTATGAGCCATCTAATGAGCTTATGAATATGGTAACGTATGCCAAAAACAAAATTCTTGATTTTTGTCCTTCAGCTACTTTTCCAAATTCTTACATCTTGTTTGAGTTTAAAGTAACTCCTAAATTCGATGGTCTTGCAAGCTTAATTATTGAAGATGATTATCTTGGTAAATTTGATATTGATGCAAAATATGCAAGTCTTATTTACAGATATCATTTTGATAATACCAGAACTTGTGTCGTAAATAATTTAATATATATGACTTCTGGCATGCCTACAAGACATGATATTTGGGAAACAGTTCACGATTTAGCAACAATAAGAATTATGGGAAAATTGGATTACGTTGAATCTAACGACCACAAACGTTACCAGAGAGCAATGTTGTTCGAAAAAGACCTAAAAGAAAAAGGATGGAATGTAGATAGTATTCTAAGACAACTACTTAATTCTAAAACTAATTATTTTGAATTAAAAAAATGTTTTGGATATTACTACGAATATACTTTTTCAAATACAATCGGTCATATTTATCCTAAAGAATAAAATTAAAACAAAACAGAGACTCTTAATTAAGAATCTCTGTTTTGTTTTTTATGAATATATAGTGTATTATTTGAATTTTTGTGCAATTGCATCAATGATATCGAAACTTCTTTTTATACATCTTTCAGTTTCTTTAGGATTTTTCAAATAATGTGCGAATACCTGTGCAAAGTATTCTTCTACGTTCGAAACTCCATATTCATCATTGAATAACCGCAAATATTCTTTTTTCTCTTGCAAATAAACATCATAGAATTCTCTGATAAGATATTTATCGTTTGAAAGCGAGTACATAAAATGCCCAAATTCATGATATAAAATCATATCTAATTTACCTTGTGATGCTTTTACAAGAATTCTTTCTTCTTTACTTGTAATATAACCTGCTACACGCCGGCCTCTTTCATCAATTCTCCATTCTCTAGAGTTGGTTAAAAGAACTTTCCAACCAGCATTTAAGAATTTTTCTCTTAAACCTATAGGAACAATATCCCACGCTTTAAGAATTTCAAAAATTTGATATTCAGTAATATCTGTACCAATTTGTAAATAATCTGGTAAAATTGAAGTTCTCACTTTAAAAACATCTTCATTTATCCAGCTTTTTACATACTTACAAGTTTTCAAAGTTGAATATGGCAATCCTTCTGGCATTTCAAGCATTTGTATAAAAAGCAATTCAAAAATCTCTTTAGGTAAGACTCCTATTAAATCTCCACCTAACAATTTTGCTAGTTTGTCTTTTTCTTCATTGCATATTTTTTCGAATAAGCTATTTTCTGCAGGATTTCCGTATTCAGTTTGCATATAAAACAAGAATGCACGATATACTGGAAAATCAGATATACTTCCAATTTTCACATTAATCCATACTCTTATTTCATTTGGGTCGGAAACTAAAAAGGTATTAGAATTTGTATTACCACTAATAGTAATATCAGTAGTAAATGCTAATTGCCAATCATCTTTTTTAAATCTCCGTAACCAATTTTTAGGTATTTTTTCATATTGCTTCTTAAATTCATTAAGTCGAGATTCTGTAATATCTTTTGTGTAAATTACAGTTTCTCTCTTGTTGCCTTTTTTCATAGCTATTTCCTCCTTTTATTACTATATATTCATATTTCAATGTTCAAAACATTTTTCTATAATATTATATAACTTTTACTTGTTTATGTCAACTTTTTCAAAAAATAGATGTGATTAATTTGTGATAATGTCACCCCATAAGGAATTAAAATTAATTTATAGAAATGTCACCCCTATGATGATAAAATATTTTATTATGGAGAGTTTCGTTATGACAAAAAAGGATTTAAAAAAGTATACAATTATTCAAGATTGCATTAATGGATTTTACACTGTACCTCAAGCAGCCAATCTACTTCATTTATCAGATAGGCAAGTTCAAAGATTAAAGAAAGAGGTGAAAGAAAAAGGTCCGCAAGGTGTTATTCACAAAAATAGAGGTAAAAAATCTAATCATGCTCTTGATGAAGATAAAATCAACAAAATAGTTGAATTAAAGAAAACTTATGAATATGAAAAAGCTAATTTTACTCATTTTAAAGAATTATTAGAAGAACATGAAAACATTCAGATATCATATTCATGTTTGTATTCTAATCTACGTGAAAAAGGTTTCAAAAGTCCTAGAAAGCATAAGAAAGTTAAATTACATCCTAGAAGAAAAAGAAAAGCTTATTTTGGTGAATTAGTGCAAACTGATGGTACTCCTTTTGATTGGTTTGGTATTGGAAAAAGATACTCTATTCATGGATATATAGATGATGCAACAGGAATTCCTCTGGGTTTATATATGTGTGAATCCGAATGTTTACTTGGTTATCTTGAAATTACTAGACAAATGCTAACAAAATTTGGAATACCTAAAGCAATTTATTCTGATAAATTTAGCGTTTTCTTTCCTCCAACTTCAACTAAATTAACTTTAGAAGAACAATTAGCTGGAAAAACTCAACCTAAAACTCAATTTTTTAAAATATTAGAAGAACTCAATATTGAATTAATAGCTGCTGGCTCTTCTCAGGCTAAAGGAAGAATTGAAAGGCTTTGAAATACATTGCAAGACAGACTTGTTACTGAATTTAGAGTTCATAAAATTACTACAATAGAGGAAGCTAATAAATTTTTTCCAGAATTTATTAAATCTTATGGTCAGAAATTTGGAGTAAAGCCTGAAAAGAAAGAAACAATGTTTATCAAACTTCCTAAATATGTTAATTTAGATGATTTACTTACAACTAAATTTTACAGAACTATCGATAATGCTGGATGTTTTTCCTTTTACAACAAAAAATTTCAAGTTATTTCCAAAGATATATTACCTAAAAGCAAAGTAACTGTATTAATGAGTAAGAAAATTGGAATTAAAGTTGAATACAACGGAAAGAAATATGATGTTATTACTTGTGAAGATTTACCAACTCATAATTATTACAAAGATATGAATAGTATATTTAAAGAAAAACAAGTTAACAACATTATATTTGCAACTTATCTTCTCACACTAAATGCAAAAGAAAATACCCCTTTGTTAGTTAGTTCGTAACTATCAAGGGGTGACATTTCTAAAAGTTATTTTTATGTCTTAAGGGTGACATTTCTAAAAACTATTGACATTTAAACACATACATAAATATTCCTATTTCAATTTATTTATTATATTTAGTTTATATCTTATATTTTAAAAAAGAATGAGATGAAGAAATATCTTCATCTCATCCCCTGTTAAAGTGGTTCATATATTATTCGGTTCATTTATCGTTACCCTGCGATTTCTTGATGGTACCGATAGAAACGAACTTCATAATCTTATGCAAGTCATGAATTGTTGCATCAGTCTTAACAACGTTGGTAATGCCGAGCTGATTTGCCAACTTCTCGCACTGGTCGCTACCAAATGCGATAAAGCATACAGTTACATCATCAGCCTGCATCTTAGCAACGGAGTCTTTTGCTTCTTCAAAGCTTGCAACGGAATCGTTGTCGAGTCCGTCAGAAAGAATACACAAAACAGCTTTTACAGAAACACCGTTCTGCTTCAGGTCATCCCTGTACTGTCTGATTCTTCTTTCACTGTCGATAATACTGTCGTACAGTTTAGTACAACCAGAATTAGCAGAATAACTTGTGTCGAACTTTTCGACATCGGTATATCCACCGGGTTCTACTGTATCTGCAAACAGTGTTTTGGAAATCTGGATTCTGTTTACTTCTTCCGAAGTTACAATTGACTCTTTAACAAGCTCAAGAGCCTGTCCCATAGCCGTTGTGAATCCATTCATTGAGCCTGACCTGTCAATGTCAAGCCGAAGTAGTGTCTGTGCAGAACTCTTAAGCTCTGTAACAGGTGTGTTCACAACCTCAACTTTATCTGATTCAAGTTCAGGACCAAAATTTTCCTCAATGCCTGAGTTTTCATACTCATCATTGAAAGTGTTCCAAGCTGCGCTTCCGAACATGTTTTCATCGTGTTTACTCATAAGAAGTATCTCCTTTCAGAATTTAATATTTTTTGGATTTTTACACTTACAATTATGAACCGTTTAACAGGATGTCATACACTTGACATAATACAATTATAACAGATATTCCCATTTATGTCAACATAATCCAGTAATAAAAATCGAGTAGAGAATAAATAATTATTTTATTTATTCCCTCTCACACCACCGTACA
>JAUNDJ010000011.1 GCA_030526175.1 Bacillota bacterium | reverse complement strand
TTACATTTTTATAACCCAATTTTTCTAGTTTCATACAAGCGTTCATAGCTCTTTGCCCCGTACGACAATATACAATATATAAAATATCTTTATTTGGTAATAAGGCTTCCGCTTTTGTTTCAATATCCGCTACATTTAATAATAACGCACCCGGAATATGACTTTCTTGATATTCATTTTGTTCTCGTACATCTAATAGAATACATTCTTGATTCGAATCTAATATTTTTTTCGATTCTTCCGGACTGATTCGATCTGGTAACTTTCGTTTTTCTAACATTCTTTTTCTACCTCACAAGCATCGTTGGATGCTAGAGCTCGATCCATAAATTGTTCATACTGATTTCGCATATCTTGTATCATTTCTTCACTCAATTCCATATATCCGTCTGTTTGAAGAGAACTTTCTCCAGAAATCAATTCTTCCGCTACACCATTTCTAATACGCACAAATCTTGGTGCATAAATACGTTTTTCTCCCATATCCTTACCATCGATTGTATATGGATCTAACACAGAATCCAACTTTTCTAAAAGTTGGTAATATGCTTCCGTTCCCTCTTTTTCTTCTCCAGAAATCAATACGTCACGAATATTTTCCACATCGACATAATATACTTGTTGAATACCTTTTTCTTTTGCCACTTCTAAAAATGTTGGTATTACGCTTCGACACCATGGACAAGATGGAAATCCAAAATACACAATAAATGAGTCTTTGTTTTCTATTTTTTGAAGTACTTCTTCAGCACTAGACATCTTCATCGGATTGTCTACTGGAATCGTAATCGAACGAATTTCTTTTCCATCTTTCTCTCGAATCGTACCATTTAATTCTTCATATACTGTTTTAAAAGTTTGAGCATCAGACATTTCCTGCGATTTTACGCATCCAGTAAGTAACATTGTCAAACATAAAAGTAGTGATACTATTTTTTTCATCCTTATTCTTCTTTCCATTTTTAGATATCATACAATAAAAAAAAGGAAATCTCCAAAAAAAGATTTCCTATAAAATAAATATACTTCTGAAATAAGATTTAGTTTCTTCCTAACAAGTCAAGTTTGATGATAGAACTCTATCCAAAAATGGATCTAGCTGGTTTCGCATATCCTGAATGATTTCTTGGCTCAATTCCATATATCCATCGGTTTGAAGAGAACTTTCTCCCGAAATTAATTCTGTAGCCACACCATCCTTTATACGCACAAAGCTTGGTACAAAAATACGTTTTTCTCCCATATCTTTTCCGTCAATTATATAGGGTGGCAAAAGAGAATCCAACTTTTCTAAAAGTTGGTAATATCCTTCCGTTCCCTTCTTTTCTTCTCCAGGAATTAATATGTCACGGATATTTTCTATATCGACATAATATACTTGTTGAATCTCTTTTTCTTTTGCCACTTCTAAAAATGTAGGTACTACACTTCGACACCATGGACAAGATGGAAATCCCAAAAAGAGTAAAAAAGTATCTTTATTCTCTATTTTTTGTATTACTTCTTCGGCACTAGACACCATCATTGGATTTTCTTTTGGGATTGTAATGGAACGAATTTCTTTTCCATCCTTTTCTCGAATTGTACCGTTCAATTCTTCGAAAACAGTTTTAAAAACTTGTGCATCTGACATATCCTGGCTCCTCATTTCTATTAAAGATAATACTACAAGAAAGACTTCCTACTTAATTTTTAATGTACGCAAATAGTTTTTTCTTTCTTCCGAAATAAGACGACTTTCAATGGCTTTTTGAATCGCTTTATTATGCGTCCAAGTATCCATTTTCTTTTGTTCAATCCACAAGATGGCACTATCCCATTGTTTGGTCAAAGCCGTCGCAAAATACCAGGCAATCATCATATTCACGTAATATTCTTCACTTCGCAAATCTGAGACCCAATCCAAATACTCAACTTTAAAATCATCGTTTAAAAAATATCCCATCAACATACCAATCCCAAAACGAATCGTATACGTATGTTCAGAATGGATCCATTCTTGAATTTTTTCCAATAATCGCTCTTTGTGTTTCAAAAATACTTTAGGATTCATCGTATCACACACTGCCCAGTTATCCACATAAGGTAAGAATCTCTCTAATTCTTCAAATAATACGTCTAAATCTTTAATCTTCGACAACAAGATTCCGTGTAACATATTCTCATCGTAATACACATGGGGGAGGTCGTGTAAAAATTCGTTATAGTTTCCTTGTTTCCACAAATCGTTTGCTAGTTTACGAACCACAGGTACTCGAACCCCTATAAACAATTCTCTAGGAATATTAGGTGTGAGATTGGCTTGAAACTGTGCATACGATTCATCTTTATGCATAAACAATAAATCTTGAAATTCTGTCATAATTCTCCTTTCAAAAAGTTTTCCACAATTCGATTAAATTCTGTGTAATTCTCTTTTGCCACAAAATGTGTTCCTGGAAGAATGCTCAATACGGCATTTGGGATCGATTCGGCAATCAGTTTTGTGTGGTTTTCCTGAATCATATCGTGATCTCCTGCAATCACTAAAACAGGCATTTCCAATTCTTTTAATTCTTCCGGGTCAATATTTGGTTCCTTGACCATTAATCCTAATAATTCTTTTTTCTGTTTATTTTGCGTCAGTCTATATTCAATTTCTATCGGCCATTGAACCCATCTTTTCACTCCTTTGGGAAATAGATTGGCTCCATTTACTATTAAACTTTCTACTTTTTCCGGATATTTTAGGGCAAAGGTCAAGGCAATATTTCCACCGTCAGAAAAACCTAAAATATGTGCTTTCTCAATTTGTTTCTCGTTTAGAAACTCGTATAAGTCTTGGGCAAACTGAACAATTGTGAAAGACTTACTGCCTCGTTTCGTTCTCCCATGTCCTCTTGTGTCTAGTGCAAAAACTCTATACATTTTTGAAAAGTATTCGATTTGATGTACAAAATAAGTATGATCTTCTCCATTTCCGTGGAGAAGAATGAAAGGAAAACCTGTTCCTTTTTCGATAAAATAATTTTGGATATCTCTCATTCTTCTTGCTCTTTCATTTCTTTTAATATTTCATTTAAATCATCCACTTCTTTTTTATCCCTACGATCGGTAATGATATACGTTAGGGCATCCAAAATAATAATGGAAACAAATATCGCTATATATACTATATTCGAAATTTGATTTCCCAATAAAAACCAAACAAGCCATAATGTGGCTGCTTCAATCAACACCCATTCTACGATTCTTTGTAGAATCACTTGTTTAATCGATAAATCTTCTTTTATATACAATATGGCACAAGGAAGCATATAGACAAGTCCTAGAATCGCTGGAATGTAAAAATAGTAAAAAGGTACTCGTACATCTTTCGCAAAAAAAGAACCAATCGTCGCAATCGATAAAGTGGATTCCATTTGTACCAATAAATAATCAATCCAGAATCTTTCCCATTTTTTTGAACTCTTCATATTTTTTCTCCCTATACCATTTTAATACGAGCAACCAATTCGCGTGCATAAGCTCGAGAAATCATAATTTGTTCCCCATTGACCATAGTTGCCAGCATTCTTCCGTTTAATGCCGATTTTAATTGTTCAATTTTCGGAATGTTAATCAAAATAGATTTTGAAGCACGTATGATTTTATATTTATTCACTTTTTCTTCAATTTTATACAATCGCATTTTTATTTCATATACATTATTTTTTGTATACGCAAATACGAGCTCTCCTACAGCTTCAAAATATAAAATATCTTTTAAAGGAATGACACAAAGCGATTTTCTTTGATTATATCCAGAAATAGTCTGATAATTCCCTTCGATATACGACTGTAAATCTTCCAATTCTTCATCCCACTCATTGTACGAAATGGTAATGGTTGTTTCCATTGGCTCTATTTCTCGTTTTTTTATGATTCGCATAATCCATTCCTTTCAATCCAAAATCGTTTTACACAAGAACTAAAACAATTTTTCTCATTTTTTTCATCACATCCATAATGTATATAGTACAAATCTTTTCCTTCACAAACAAATTGTGTCGGAAAATAGTCCAAACAAAGATTTTCTTTTTCCACACGTTCTGCCATATATCGAAGCTGATCTAAAAAAGTGTCTTCCAATTCTCCATTTTGAAGAAGCACATATGCACTTTTCCCATCAATACATTCTTTAATTAAGATTCCTTTTTCCAAATCTGCCTCTATATATTTAGGCATTCGAATCCCTAGATTTTTCAAAATATGATAATTCTCTAAAACTTTTAAAAGACAATTCTGATCGTATTCTTTCATCATGTACATCTCTTCACCTGTTGTAACCAAATACAAATATCCGTCTTTACGATGTCCATAACTTCTTAATATTGTATATTTTGTTTCATTTACTAATACAGTTTCTCTTTTTGTTCGCATAGTATTTTACCTTCTTTATGTATTTTAATACTAACAACAAACAAATTCTGTATCTATATTCAATGGATAAGGTGCACTAATTCATAGACAAAATGAAAAAAGAACCCTTAGGTTCTTAAATTGAGTATCATACACTCTGGTGATTCTCTAAATCCACAGCGCCGATATAGATTTCTTCCTGCTTCTGTGGCATCTAAGCTTATTTCACTAAGTTTGTTCTCTTTTGCCCAATGAATCAAGAAATCAACCATTTCTTTTCCACATCCTCGATTTCTATATTCTTTTTTCGTGTACACATTCATGAGATGTCCACGTTTTCCCGTTGGATGATCAAAGGTTGGCATCATAGAAAGAAGACATAGAGTTGCACATCCTGCAACATTTCCAAACGAAGGATCATACAAGCTTCCATGTCTTCTTTTGTACAAATGTGGATTATTTGGATTGCCACTCTTCTTTCGTAAGTAAATAGACTTTTGTATACTCATTGACAGGATCGGCGTATTGTTCAATAAATCGGAAACCATTTCCTTCTGCCGTAGAATAAGAACCTACATTCGTATATTTCATATACGAATAGATTTCTTTAAAAGGAGTTGCTTCAAATACCCATTCCAATACTTTTTTGGAACACTCTTTCGCATACCCTTGGCGCCAATATTTTTTGTTTACGTGATATCCAATTTCTGGTTTAATCGTACCATTGATCATCTGCATCGTAATACCTACATCCCCAATCACTTCATTTGTTTCTTTTAAAACGATTGCCCATAATCCAAAACCAAATGTCTTATATCGATCGTAATTTCTTTGCATCCAAGCTTGCACCTCTTCTTCGGAAAAAGGATGTGGATAATGTTCCATCGTTTCTTCATCCGAAAACATTTCATATAATGAATCAAAATCTTCTGGTTGATATTCTCGAATCATACATCTTTTTGTTTCTAACATAATATCCTCCTATCCAAACATAATATGTATTCCTAATTTACAAAAAAACTTTCCAAGAGGAAACAATAATATTGTCAAACAAAACGCAATACCCAATATGATACAAATCAATCCAACTGGTAATTGGATACAAAACCATAATATTGCGGATAGAATGGCACCAGTAATCGCGAAACCAATACTGAACAAACAACCAATAATGAATATAGAAAAAATGAATGTAAACATAATTTCATCTCCTTACAATTTTTCAAACAAGGAAACACCTTTATTTTTTACCCAGAAATATAGAAGAATATCAAGAACGAACATCACTATTGTACATACTACTAAGAATACAAAAGTAAACATGTATCCTTTCATAAAATAAAAGCCTCCGAAAATAGCTACTAGAATCATTGGTACAAACATACCTACAAATACACTAAAGCTTTGTTTAATTACCGATACTTCATTTACCCAAGTTAGATTAGGTTTTAATAAATCAATCATCATTCCAAATTCTGAAGCAAAAATCATAAAAGCAAATGGTAGCACAAAAGATACGATAGCCATTAAAATACTTGGTTTTCCAACTATTAAAAAGCTCAACCAACAAAGCACAAAAGGAATTCCTCCCACGAACCAATGCACATGAAGTTTGGCAAGTAATATTTTCCAAGTATCCACTGGCAAAGATTTGTAGATCCAAAGATTTTTTCCTTCTAAAGAAATGGATGGTGCTGTGATATCAATCATTGCCATACCCGAAAAACTCATTAAAATAAACACAATGGTTTCTATATGATCAACTCCAAATACATTTTGAAGAAGAAGGATAGTTTCTTTTCCTTTAATCCATAAGAATCCTGCTACCACGACAAGAAGAAGACTTCCTAAACCACAATTCAACATATAGTTGGCACTGCTTGTAAAACGAGATAACTCCTTTTGAACCAACGTTTTGAATACACTTTGTTGCACCATTTCTTTCGAATGCTTCTTAGAGCTAACTGACGAGTTTGTTTGAGACAATGTAAAAAAGCTCTTTTCCAAAACGATTGTCACAAGAATACACGATACAATGGATACACCAAATACAAGGAGCGATGGAAATAATATTCCTTGTCCAGCTTGACCAAAAAATACTAAGAAAGAATATTTACTCATCGATTGCGCTAACATTTCTGGATTCTGAAGAATTTCTTGAATAGAACCCATGGCACTATAATATACATATAGATAGGCTGCAATAAAACACAAAGAAATGAAAACAGTAATATAACTCTTTCCTTTTGTTCGTTTCGTAATTTGTCCAACCACGTAGCCTAAGATACATGATAGAAACAAGACTATTAGTGAAATATCCAATAAGAATAGAAGCGGTCCTAAACTCATTCGAATATTCAAATAATACACAAGAATCGATGGAATCATTACAATCGAGCTATAAAACAATCCCATAATGAACACGGTTGCTAAACGACTCGTAACAATGGTTCTTTCTGGAATTGGTAAAGAAAGAAGTAAATCGTTATCTTTGGAAAGAAATAAGTTCGAATACGTATTAAATACACTTCCAAAAACTCCTAAGACAATCGAAATCAATCCCATCATCGAAAAATAAACCCATTCCAATCCATTGGAACAAAATGGTCTGCATAATAAGTTGGCATAGAAAAAGAACATACCACCTAATATTCCTATGACTACGACCATAAAACTTAAAATTGTCAAGATTGTGGATAACTTCGAGCGTTTCGCTCCTTTCTTATCCACAAAGAAACTAGCGTTGATTTCCAACAACTGTTTCTTAATCAAAATGCCTAACATAGACTTACTCCTCAAGTTCTAAGAATACTTCTTCTAATGAAGCAGTTCCTTTCACTTCTTCCATTGTCCCTGAAATAATACATTTCCCACCTTTGATGATGGCAACTTTATCACATAACTTTTCCGCTACTTCCAAAACGTGTGTTGAAAAGAAGATAGCACCACCATTTTCACAAAATTCTTTCATCATTCCTTTTAGAATATGACTCGCCTTAGGATCCAACCCGACAAAAGGTTCGTCCATTAATATTAGTTTTGGCTCATGAATCCAGGCACTAATAATTGCCAGCTTTTGTTTCATCCCATGTGAATAGGATGAAATACTATCTTCTAAATTTTTTGTCATTTCAAATAAATCAGCATACTTTTGAATGCGAGATTTTCTATTTTCCGTACTTACCTGGAAAATATCTCCAATAAAGTTTAAATATTGGCTTCCTGTCATAAATTCATATAAATCTGGATTATCTGGAATGTAAGCAATCTCTTTCTTACAAGCCATTCCATCTTTTTTTATCGCATTTCCATGAATCAAGATTTCTCCTTCATCAAATTCTAAAATTCCCACAATGGATTTTAGTGTCGTTGTTTTTCCCGCTCCATTGTGTCCAATAAAACCATATATTTCTTTTGGCGCAATATGTAGACATAAATCGTCTACGGCTTTTTTATTACCATATTTTTTTGTTAAATGATCGATAACTAACATAGTTATGTCCTCCTTGTCTGTACTATATATTTCTTAGTATTCTTAAACAATTTCTTTTCCATGAGATGTACAAAATCATGGATATCTTGCATATCTAAAAAAGAGCCAATCGGCTCTTCTCTTACTTCTTCAGTTTTACAGCCGTACCGTAGGCAATGATTTCTGCCGCTCCAGACATAATCGAACTCGATCCATAACGAATATTAATAATCGCATCCGCCCCTAAGCTTTCGGCTTCATCCACCATTCGTTTTGTGGCAATTTGACGAGCTTCTTTCAACATATCCGTATAGCCCATTAATTCGCCTCCCACAATGGTTTTAAAACCAGCTCCAATGTCTTTTCCAATATTTTTAGATTGTACTGTTTGTCCTTTTACAATTCCTAAAGCTTCTACAATTTCATACCCAGGAACATAATCAATATTTACTAGCTTCATCGATTTCACCTCTTTTAATTTCTTCTATTCTCGACTTTAACACAAAAGGAATGACCATAACGGGAAACATCACGAGAACAAAAATTCCAATCCATAATGGCCATGGCATAGGTTCTACACATTGTGCCCATATTAATACAACACCTAAGAAAATAAATAGAGCACAAAACCCAATTGCGGAAAAAATGGACGCCTTCATCTTTTTGGCATGTTCTTCTTGTATATTTCGCATAGAGAATCCTTCTTTGTTCAAAACATTCATCTGTTGAAAATACTGATCGATATCGATGTTATGAATATTCATATCCGATTCATATATTGAAGAACAGTATGTTTTAACTTTCGCATAGTTTCTTTCTTCTTGTTCAATCTTATGAATACGATCTTCCATACATTGTTTTAAGGAATATTCATTTCGAAACAATTGTTCCATCTCTTTAATCGAAAGTCCTAATTCTCGTAAGAATTTAATCTTCTTTAAGCGTTGAATATCTTCTTCGTTATATTCACGATACCCATTGTCCTGATTTCTTTGGGGATGAATCAAATTGTGTTCTTCATAATAACGAATGCTCTTTTTTGTCAATCCAACAATACTTTCAACATCATTAATCAGCATGTTTTTCTCCTTTCACCAAGGTTTTAAGCCCTCACCCAAGGGGAATGTCAATCATTATTTCTATTTTTTCTCTAAAACGTAGCCAATTCCATGTTTTGTCGAAATAAAATTTGATAGTCCTCTTTTCTCTAGTTTTTTTCGCAACCGATTTACATTAACGGACAAAGTATTCTCGTCCACGAAACAATCCGTTTGCCACAAAGCTTCCATCAGCTTTTCTCTTGAAACCACACTACCAGCTTCTTTCATCAAAATATACAAAATGCGATATTCATTTTTGGAAAGTTCAATTTGTTCCTGATTATAAATTAAGGAATTATTCGATGTATCCAAAATGGCACCGGCATATTCTAAAATAGGCTGTTTCTCTTGCATGCCATAGCTTCTTCGAAGCATAGCTTGAATCTTGGCAATCAATACATTTTGATCAAATGGTTTGGCAATGAAATCGTCCGCTCCCATATTGATGGCCATAATAATATTCATATTATCTGATGTAGAAGAGATGAAAATAATCGGTACCGTGCTTACTTGACGAATTTGTTGGCACCAATAATGTCCATTCATAAAAGGTAAGGAAATGTCCATAAGAACCAAATGGGGTTGATAGTTTGAGAATTCACGCATGACTTGTTGAAAATCCGTTACACTATACGCATCCATTCCCCAGGCTTTTATACAAGTCTTTATGGCTTGGGAAATTCCAAGGTCATCTTCTACCAATAGTATTTTATATTCCATAGACATTTCCTTTCTTTTTTAATGACTAACGATTTTATAATATGTATTTGACGTTATCTTATAAACTATTATATAGAATAGGGTACAAATTAGTACACTAATCATCGTTGTTGTTACTAATAATTTAAAGTTTATCACATTAAACAAGATCAATAATTTGTGAATCATTGGGAAGGCAAAACCAATATGTAAAATGGCTAAGGCAATTGGGAAAATAAAGATTGTCAACATTTGCGAATTGATGCTTCTTCGAATATCTTTTTTTCGCATTCCCACTTTCTGCATAATCTCAAAACGAGATTCATCTTCATATCCTTCACAAATCTGTTTATAGTAAATGATTAAAACAGTTGCCATTAAGAAGACAAAACTTAATAAACATCCAATGAACAAGAACATACCAAAGGTGCTATTAAAATCTCTTCTTCCACTCACAATGGTATCGGAAACAAATCCACGATTTCCCATTGTGATATTTGCTTGAATATAATCATACATTGTTTGATCCAAGACAATAGCTTGTTCATCTTCTACATTCCAATTAAAACCATAGTTCCAAGTTCTTTGTAGAGCATCTCTTCCATCTTCGTATGTCACAACTGGAAGCTCATTCACAACTAAATATACAGAAGGAATAGCTTCAACAGCCGCACTACCAGAAATAGTTAATTCTTTCAAGTTTTCTTGAATAGAGTACGTTTTTGTTCCTAAGGTGAAAGTTTCTGGTAGTTTATCTGTATTTGTTGAATATCCCAAGGCTTCATCTTCTTTTAATGAAACGTGTGCATTGTTCATTGTATTGTAGTCATCCAATGTCACAAAATGCACATACAATAAATTCTCCATAACTGTCAAATCATCGAAATTCACTTTTGTACTATCAATTTCTACATAGTCTGAACTCATACGACATCCGGATAAAGTGACATCGTAAAAATCCATTACATCACTTGTTTGCACATTGTTTTCTTTGATTGTTTGATTAATATAGTTCTTAATTTGTTCAATTGTGGATACATCTTCTTCGATATCATAATAGAACTGGGCAACATAATCTCTTGGATATCTTTTTTTAATCGCATCTTCTTGTCCAAAATATAAACAAGAAGTGGAAGAAATCATGACAAGAACCATTGTCATAAGAATACAAATGGATGCCAATCCTGCTCCATTTCGTTTCATTCGATAAGACATTTGGCTTAAGGATACAAAATGTTTAGGATTATAGTAATATTTCTTATTTTTTTGTAAGATCTTGCACAATAATACCGAACCAGAAATCATAACTAAGTATGTTCCAATAATAACTAGTACCACAGCTACAAAAAATAATAGAAGAGCCGATAATGGTTGTTTAATGGAAATGGAGATCATATATCCAACACCGAGTAAAATAAATCCAGCTAGTCCTAAAAACCAATTCGCTTTCGGTTTCTTTTCCCCCACATTTTCCGCTTTTACCATTTCAATCGGATTGGATAAGGAAATAGAAGCTATCGATTTTAGATAAATAATTGCTTGAATGGTTGAAAAGATTTCAATCGTATACAAAATTCCTTGAAAGTCCACTCGCATGGAATACTCTATATTTGCTTCTAAAATATTGACTATGCTCAATTCAAATATTTTTGAGAACACAATCCCCATCAACAATCCTAAACTCAATGAAATCACAAGATTGAAAACTGTTTCCCAAAATAGAACGATCGCAATATTCTTTTTATTCATGCCTAAAATATTGTATAAACCAAATTCTTTTTTTCTTCGTCGAATCAAAAAGGAGTTGGTGTAGATTAAAAAGATGATGGAAAAAATAAAGATAACACACATACCTAATCCAAGTATCATTTTGGCACTATCTCCTCCATGTACCATGGATAAAAACTCACAATCGGTTAAATATCGAAGAATATAGTAAATGGTTACCATCATCGTACAAGTTAATAAATAAGGAATGTATAATTGTTTATTTTTTCGAATTCCATCTATCGCAAATCGAGAATAAAACATCTTACTCACCACCTTGCGCTAATAGGGTTAATGTATCGCTGATTTTTTGATACATTTGTTCATTCGACATATTTCCTTTATAGATTTGATGGAATACAGTCCCATCTTTAATAAATAAGACTCTAGAAGCATGGCTTGCTGCTTTTGTCGAGTGGGTTACCATAAGAATGGTTTGTCCTGTTTCGTTAATTTCTTTGAACAAATTTAATAATTCATCACTGGATTTAGAATCCAAAGCCCCTGTGGGTTCATCCGCCAAAATAATTTCTGGATTGGTAATTAGTGCACGCGCAACCGCTGCTCTTTGTTTCTGTCCACCAGATACTTCATATGGAAATTTCTTAAGTAAGTGCGTAATTCTTAATTTTTGCGCAATTGGTTCCATTCTTTTTCTTAGATTCTTTGGATTTTCACCAGCTAAGACCAATGGTAGATAAATATTGTCTTCTAATGAGAATGTATCTAATAAATTAAATTCCTGGAAAACAAAACCTAAATGATCACGTCGAAATTCTACCATTTTCGATTCTTTGATCTCACTAAAGTCTTTTCCTTCTAAAACAATTCTACCTTCTGTTGGTTTATCTAAAGCGGCTAAAATATTTAATAAGGTTGTTTTTCCACTTCCCGATTCCCCCATAATGGCGATATATTCTCCTTTTTCCACAGAAAAATTTACATTTTTCAATGCTTCCACACTATTTTGTCCAAAACGAGTCTTATATATTTTTTTGACTCCGTTAACTTCTAATAAACTCATGTTCATTACCTCTTTTCTTTTACACTTATAGAATAGAAAAGATTCATTTTTCAAACCATGGAATCTCCTTACATTTTCTTTGGAAATCTTACACTTTTGTAAGATTACTCAATTCCAATCTTTTTTTCTTGAAAAAGAATATGTACTCGAGTTCCTTTTCCTGCTTCCGATTCGATCCAAATATCGTGTTGCAGATTATCACATATTCTTTTTACCAAAAATAAACCAATTCCACTGGCTTTCTTGTCCATTCGTCCATTAAAACCTGTATATCCTTTTTCAAACACACGAGACAAGTCGCTTGAATCTATACCAATACCAGTATCCTCGATTATTATTTCATTCTTTTCTTGTTGGATGGTAATTTTTCCACATTGTGTATATTTCAAAGCATTAGAAAGAATTTGTTCGAACACGAAAGCTAGCCACTTTTCATCGCTTAATACTAGATAAGGGTGAACTTGATAGTCTAAAGACAATTTCCGATTGATAAATTCAGAGGAGAACTTCCGTACAGACGATTTTAAGATTTTGTCCACATCCACTTTTTGAATCAAATAATCACTTGAATTCGAATCCAATCGTAAGTATGTCAACACCATTTCGGTATATTGTTCGATACGATTTAATTCGCTTCTTAATTGTCTGGATAAATCGCTATCTTCGTTTTGAAGATGTAGTCGCATGGATGAAATTGGTGTCTTTACTTGATGCACCCAAAGGGTAAAATAATCCAATTGATCTTGTTCCTTTTTCAACATTTCATTCTTCTGCAAGATTCGTTTTTGTTCCAACCGTTTCAAAGCTTCTATATACACTTCTTCTTGTATCGTTTGTGTTTCCGGAATATTTTCTAAATTTTCTTCCACTTGAGAAGATAGACTGTATTTTTTTCTCATTGAACGATAGTCGAATACTAGATAGCTTACGAATATAAAAATACTGAGGATAAGTGGATATATAATGGCTTCTTGGGGTAAATGATACAGACAAAATACAATTTCTATGGATAGTAAAATCAGAACAAAAACTAAGAGTTCTTTTCTTTTATAAAAAATAAATCTTCTTAATAAATTCATAAATATATTTCCTTTTTTATATCTTATCAAACCACATATATTTGTATATAGTATAGCTATGAACTATTTTCAAACAAGTTGCAATTTCAGTACTGCCACTCCCGAAATATCTGAAAAAGTGAATCAGTTTGTTCAAAAAAACTATGGATTAACATTAAGTGGATGTTGTTTAAAATCCCATAGTTTTTCTAGCGAAGATTTAATTTACTATCTTTGCCAAAATTGTCGTAATCAGTTGGAATCTATTACTGATGCACAATTGTTGTCTTTTTATCTTATTTTAGACGAGGACAAAAACTTTCCTTGGCCTGATTACGAGGGACATACCTTTTTTCTGCAAGATTGTTTTCGAGATAGAAATCATCTAGAAATTCACAAAGCGGTTCGCAGTATTTTAAAAAAAATGAATATTAACGTATTAGAAATTGAGAAGAATAAGGAAAAAGCAGATTTTTGTGGAACATTATATTTTGCTGGAGAAAGATGTATCGATTGGGATAACGAAAAAAAAATAACTTATATGAAATCGTATTGTGCACAATTTGGAGAAATCCCCATCATCACATACTGTAATCGATGCCGTAAAGACATACGATTGGCTAATCAATCAGCATTTCATATTTTAGAGTTAATTTTCAGATGAAACAAAGAGAGAAGCCTCTCTTTGTTTACTTTTCTGGAAAATATCGAATCCATTCTTTCTTTTTCGAATCATAATCAAATTCAATCAAATCTTTTAGTGAAAAAATACCATTTTCGTATTCAAATTTGAATATCGCACAGTTTTTTAATCCTTTATGCACAATCACATCATTATAATCATCAAAATAATGAGAAAATCTAGAACAAGCAGCCCCATGACTAACAACAAGGACTGGCCCTTTTTCTTTTTCCATAATGCGTGTCATTGTGGAAACGATGCGATCTACAAATTCGTTTTGACCTTCCCCACCATAATTCTTAAAAAAATCTCCAAAAGGGGATGGAGGATTTAAGTAGGAATCTTTTCCTTCAAAGGCACCAAAGTTCCATTCTTTTAATCCTTTTAATCGCGTATATGGCATATCTGTAATCAATTCGAGTGTATCAACAGCTCTTTCGGAAGTAGAACAATAGGCACTATTAAATTTGATATTATTGTCTCTAAAGTATTGTCTAGCCACATACGCTTGTTCTTTTCCTAATTCTGTCAAAGGCGAATCACACCATCCTTGATTTTTATGTTGTACATTAAACAATGTTTGTCCATGACGCATCATATATACAGTTTTCTTCATTTCAGTCCCTCACATTTCTATTCCTATTTTACTTCTTGTTTCTTCTCATACTCAAGCCTTTTCTTTTCTTGTTTTTTCAGATACGAATTTTGTGTATAATATAGGATGCTTAGGGGGTTATACAGATGAAAGTATTAGTTGGATTAAGTGGTGGAGTGGATAGTGCCGTTGCTGCCTATCTATTAAAAGAACAAGGATACGATGTAACTTGTTGTTTCATGCGTAACTGGGATAGTTTTGCGAATAACGACATTGAAGGGAACCCTACAATTTTTGATGATACTTGTCCACAAGAACAAGATTATCAAGACGCTTTAGCCGTTGCCCAACATTTAGGACTTCCTTTACAACGTGTCGATTATATTAAAGAATATTGGGATAATGTGTTTCAAACTTTCTTAGACGAATATGCCAAAGGAAGAACACCAAACCCGGATATCCTTTGTAACAAATATATTAAATTTGATGCCTTTTTTAAACGTGCCATGGATTTAGGCTTTGATATGGTAGCGACTGGACACTATGCTTCAACAAGTGTAGAAGACGGATTCACGTATTTAACTCGTGCTAAGGATCAAAATAAAGATCAAACGTATTTCTTATGCCAAGTGAATAAAGAAGCGATTGCCAAGACAATGTTTCCATTAGGTAACTTGGACAAACCAGAAGTTCGTAGAATTGCCCAAGAATTGAATTTAGAAAGTGTTGCAACAAAAAAAGATAGCACCGGGATTTGTTTCATTGGAGAAAGAAACTTCAGACAATTCTTGAGTAATTATCTTCCTAGTAAAGATGGAGATATTGTGGATATTGATACAGGAAAAGTGATTGCTCGCCATATTGGTGTCTTATATTACACAATTGGTCAAAGAAAAGGACTAAATATCGATCATGAAGCAGGCCCTTGGTTTGTGGTTGGAAAAGATGTGGAAAAAAATATCTTATTTGTATGTCACAATAAGAATCGCGATTGGTTATTATCGGATAGCTGTATTGTAAAAGGTATGAACTGGTTAGTTAACGACTTAAAAGAAATTCCGGAAGACTGCACTTGTAAATTCCGTTATCGTCAAAAAGACCAAGATGTACATGTGAAAATTTTGGATAATACAACCGTATTATTAACATATCCTCAAAAAATTGCTTCGGTTACATGTGGACAAGAAGCCGTATTGTATGATGGATACAAATGTATTGGCGGTGGTGTCATTGAAGAAGTCTTTATTGGTAAGGAAGATTTAAATCAAAAGATCATTTCTACTTACCAGGAGAAACTTCATGGAAATTAAAGCCAAATTAGAATATATCATCTTTGAGAATAAACAGAACCACTATGTAGTTGGTTCTTTTTCTCAATTAGATACATATCATATTTTCACAGGTGCTGGTATGATGGTCGATCCTATGGAAGATCAAGATTATACTTTAACTGGTGAATATGTAAAACATCCTCGTTTTGGGGAACAATTTCAGATTTTGAGCGCTATAAAAATCTTGCCAACACAAGAAAAAGCGATTATTCATTTTTTAAGTAGCGATGCTTTCCCTGGGATTGGTAAACAAACCGCGCAGAATATTTTCGACACCCTTGGTGATACGTGTCTGGAACAAATTTTGGAAGATAGCTCTTGTTTATATCAAGTCAAAAATTTACCGCAAAAGAAAATCGATGTGATTGAAGAAGGAATGAAAGAATTCCAGTCTTTTAATGAAACGTATATTCAATTGATGAAATATGGTTTGAGTCCACAGAAGATTGCTTTATTAGAAAAAACTTATCAGAATCCTTTGGATATTATTGAGTCCAATTGTTTCCAGCCGCTATATGAGGTATATGGTTTCGGGTACAAGAGTGCTTGTAAAATAGCGGATATGCAACAAATGGCACCTAATGATGAAAGACGATTGGATGCTTATCTTTATGAAGTCACTCGTCAATTGTGTATGTCGACAGGTAATACATATATTAGTTTTCCAAATATTTTAGAGCGCTGCAAGAACATTGATATCAATCTGGTCAAAGAGAGCTTAAACCGTTTGTCCAATCAAGAATCCATTTATATGGAAGAAACAAGGATTTATCCTTTTAATTTATTTGATGATGAAAAAATCATTGCCCAAGAAATCTTTCACCATATCTTTCCGGTAGACGATATTGACAGTGATATTTTAGACTCGAAAATTCGTGGAATTGAATTTGCGAATTCGATTGAATATGGAAAAGAACAAAAAAAGGCGATTCACGCTTTTTTTAACAATTCGTGCATGATCTTAAATGGAGGTCCTGGTACGGGAAAAACAACAACTGTTCGTGGTATTCTCCAAATCTGTCGTGATATCTATCCAGATTGTCGTATTCAGCTTTGCGCACCTACAGGAAGAGCTAGTAAGCGTTTAGCGCAGCTTTCAGATGATGATAGTAAAACGATTCATTCTTTGCTCAAGTGGAATCTGGATGACAATTCTTTTGGAGTGGATGAAAATGAACCTTTGGATTGTGAGTTCTTAATTGTGGATGAATTTAGTATGGTCGATACGCATTTATTTGCCCACTTGCTCTTAGGGCTTCCCAAATATTGTCGTATTCTTTTGATTGGAGATGAAGACCAATTGGAAAGTGTGGGACCTGGAAAAGTCTTTATCGATTTAATTCAAAGTGAGATTTTTCCTCATATTCATCTAAATACTATTTTTAGACAATCGAATGGATCAGGCATTGTTTCTTTGGCCCAGCAAATTCGTGAAGAAAAAACGTGTATATACGAAGATGGAGTCCACTTCATTGAAACGAGTACGCAACAAAGTCTTGATGAGATTATTTCTCTTGCGATGAGATATTCGGATAAGGACTTACAAATTCTTGCTCCTATGTACAAAGGAGCCGCTGGTATTGATATCATCAATAATACATTACAGAATATCTACAATCCTTCAATCAAAGGAAGAAAAGATTTAAAAGTTGGTACAACAACATTCCGTCTTCATGACAAAGTTATGCTCCTAAAGAATATGCCAGATAACGATGTGTATAACGGAGATATTGGTACTATTGTGGATTTGGAAATTAAAGGAAAAGAATATTTGGTCAGTGTCAATTTTGGAAGCAATATTGTTGACTTTAATACGGATATTCTTTACTATTTGACACACGCTTATTGTATTAGTGTGCATAAGTCTCAAGGAAGTGAATATGACAACGTTATAGTTGTGATAGATCCACAAGCAAGAGGAATGATGAATAAACGTTTATTGTACACCGCAATTTCTCGAGCAAAAAAAGAACTGTATATTATTGGGAATCGTCAAGTTTTTGAGTCTTCTATTCGTTTGAAACAAACACATGTTCGACAAACGTCTTTGCAGGAATGCATACAAAAGCGTAAAGAAAAAAATTTAGAGGTTGATTTTGAATTGTTCTAATCAACCTCTTTTTTCTTTTATAATTTTTTTATTTGATCGTGATAGATTTTCTTAAAGAAGATTAAACTTAGTACAAGGGATGAAACTTCCGCAATTGGGAAAGACAGCCAAACTAAATCTAGGTTATGTGTCAACGATAAAACATATGCCACTGGTAATAGCACAACCAATTGTCGGCAAACTGAATTGATTAAAGAATATACGCTTCGATTTAAAGCTTGGAATGTTGTTCCTAATACGATACATAATCCTGCAAAAACAAAGTGACTCGCAATAATTCTTAATCCTGGTACACCAATTTGAATCATTGTTTCACTCGCGTTAAATATTTTTAATAATGGTATCGGGAAGAACTCGAAAAGAATCAATCCAACTCCCATCATACTCATGGCATAAATGACTCCCATTTTGATTGTTTCTAAGATTCGTTCTTGATTTGCTGCTCCATAATTGAATGAAATAATTGGTACCAAACCATTGTTTAATCCAAAGACTGGCATTAGTACAAAACTTTGAAGTTTCATATATACTCCAAAAAAAGCCGCAGCTGTACTTTGGAACGCTAATAAGATTTGATTCATTCCAAAGGTCATAATCGAACCAATAGACGCCATGATGATACTTGGGAAACCTACACGATAAATTTGTCCAATAATACTTCCATTGGGTTTGAATCCTTTTAAAGACAATTCCACATCGTGATTAAATTTTAGATTGAAAAAACATGCCAAAGACATCGCAAGAATTTGTCCTATAACCGTTGCGATAGCGGCTCCTGCAACACCCATTTTTGGAATTCCAAAATACCCAAAGATAAAGATTGGATCTAGAATGATGTTGATGATAGCTCCCATTCCTTGCGTAATCATAGTATGAATAGTTCTTCCGGTTGCCTGAAGAATTCTTTCAAAAGTGATTTGTAAGAATACTCCAAAACATAGCCCTTGAATAATTAATAAATATTGATGTCCATATTCAACAATTCGTGCATTATCACTTTGCACAGAAAAGAAAGTTTTTGAACATGTCAATCCGATCACAATAAATGCGATACTGCTTAATAAGGCTAGAAATAAGCCATTTTCAGCTGCTAGACTCGCTTTGTCTTTTCGATTCTGTCCTAACGATCTGGACAATAATGCATTGATCCCAACTCCTGTCCCTGTAGCTACGGCAATCATTAAGTTTTGCATAGGGAATGCCAAAGATACAGCGGTTAGTGCATCTTCGTTAATTTGGGCAACAAACATACTGTCGACGATATTGTATAGAGCTTGGATCAGCATCGAAATCATCATTGGTAATGACATGCTAATTAATAATTTGTTGATGGGCATATATCCCATTTTATTTTGTTCCATGTAAATATCCCCTTTCTGACAAAATAGTATTATACACAAAAAAGAAGTATGTTTCCATACTTCTTAATCATTCCATAAATTACTTGAATATACACCTTGCTCAATTAATTCTTTAAATTTTGCTTGTGCTAAAGGCATATCTTCTCTATATGTTACACCAATCCATTTATCGTTTGTTTTTAATACAGATACTTCAACTTCCCCTTCATGAACTTTACGATTAATAAAGGATGGTAATAAGAATTCTTTTGTTTCTAAAGTTGGACAAGTTTCAAAGAATTCTGTAAATCCTTTTTCTAATGAATCTAAAAATTCTGGATAAGCAGCCCACATATTCATTGAGCATAAGTTTTCTAAATCCAATGTTCTTGGATCTCCTCGATACGTTCCAGATACAACCCCATCTTTATATTCGATGTTTCTTGTTTCTAAAACTTCTTCTAATTTGCGTTCTGCATTTTCTACACAAATTCCACGTGTAACTGTTCCATTTTCGCTCAATGTATTTTTTAGAACAAATCCTGCCATAGCTAATTTGTGGATATCTTTTCCTTCTTGATTGTTGACTAAAAAATCGTGTAATTTTTGAAATGCTTCTTTTCCATAATAATCATCTGCATTAATGACGACAAATGGTTCCTTTACAATTCCTTTTGTACAAAGAACAGCTTGTCCTGTTCCCCATGGTTTTGTACGATTTTCTGGTACACTAAATCCTTCTGGAATATCATGTAAATCTTGGAATACATATTCACAAGTAATATGTTTCTCTATTCGGTTACCAATCACTTCTTTAAATTCTTTTTCAATATCTTTTCGGATAATGAAAACGACTTTATTAAAACCGGCTTCTTTGGCATCAAAAATAGAATAGTCCATGATAATTTCATTTCCTTCTCCCATTTTAGCCAATTGCTTGATACCAGTTCCAAAACGAGAACCAATTCCAGCTGCCATAATGACTAATGTTGTATTCATATTTATTCTCCTAAACAATTATTGTGTTTGACTATGTTACCTTATTTTTTTCTTTATGACAAGGGAATACAAGCAATTAGTCTAAATATGATGTTAATACACTTAAATCAAGCCCTGTTCTGTCTTTTAAGAAATCGTATAATTCTTTCGCAATTTCTTTACATCCACCTTCTTTTTTCGATTCAATATTACAAGGAATAATTGGATCGTGAAGTGATTTTCGTACTAAGAACCATCCGTGTTCGAAACAAACACGATATCCTTCATAGTTTGTATCAGCAGGCTTCATATTTTCTTTTGAAGCAACATACGCTTTTAAATCTTCTAATAATTCGTCTCCAACTTTTTGGAAATCTTCTTCTGTAATTTTAAAGCGTAATTCTTTTTCTTCCAAAGGATATTCTAAGTCTGAAATTAAGTCGGCTACTTTTCCTTTTGCGGCTTCAACCACGATTAATGTAGCTAAATATGCACCATCATCTAAGAAATAGTTTTCTTTAAATGCCGCATGTCCACTTGTTTCAATCGCTAATTGACAATCGATACCTTCGTTATTTAAACGAATTCCTTCGTTAATTACATTTTTATATCCTCGTTTAAAACGGTGGTGCCCAATTCCGTGCTTCTTTAAGAAATCGGCTAACTCATCACTTGTAACAGAATCGGTTACAACTGTTGTTCCTTCATGAATATTGTTAGCTAAGATTGCAGCTAATGCGACAATCGCATTTCTTGAAATCGGATTTCCTAAGTGATCTACTGCACTTGAACGGTCAACGTCTGTGTCAAAAATAATTCCTAAATCGGCTTTACTATTTTTTACGGCTTCACAAATGGATGCCATAGCTTGTTTATCTTCTGGATTTGGAATGTGGTTTGGAAAGTTTCCATCTGGATCTAAGAATTGAGATCCTTCAATATTGGCTCCTAATGGTTCTAATACTTTTGTTGCGTAGAAACCACCAGCTCCATTTCCTGCATCGATGACTACGTGTAATCCTTTTAATGGGAGATCGTATTCTGGTGCATTCACTTTTTCTTTAATGATGTTTTGAAGATTGTTTGCGTATACATCCATTAAATCTGCTTTTGTACAGCTTGCTCCTGAGATATGAGAGAAGTTTTGTTCTTCTGCATTTTTAATAATTGCTGCAATATCTTCTTTGTTTAATCCTCCGTCTTGGTCAAAGAATTTCATACCATTTCGGTTAAAAGGTAAGTGACTGGCTGTAATCATAATGGCTCCATCACATTTAAATTCTTCATATACTGTGGACATAAACATTGCTGGTGTACTAGCTAATCCACAATCTAATACATTTGCTCCGTCGAACAATAATCCATCAATGATAGATTGCTTCAACATACTTGCGGATAAACGAGAATCGTGTCCTACAGAAATTGTGATTTCTTCTTTTTTTGTTTTATCTCGTAAATATTTCACAAAACCACGAGCAAAATCGTATACCGCTTCTTTTGTCAAATTGACATTTTCTCCTGGAACGCCTTCTAGAGCGATTCCTCTTATATCGCTTCCATTTTGTAGATGTTTATAGTTCATTTTCTTTTTTCCTTCTTTCAAAAAGTATTATACCAAAAAAAGATGCCGATTCCTCAGCATCTTTCTGATTTCTTATAGATCGGATAAGTCAGATCCGTTAGAAGCGATAACTTTTTTATACCAGAAGAATGAATCTTTGCGATAACGTTTTAATGATCCTACTTCTTCATCCGTAGTGTCTACATAGATAAATCCATAACGTTTACGGATTCCTTCGTGTGTTGATACTAAGTCGATAGCTGACCATGGGTTGTATCCTAACATTTCACATCCATCTGTAATGGCTTCTTGGATTTGAATGATGTGATCTTGATAGTATTTAATACGATATGTATCGTGAATTTTTCCATCTTCTGTTAATGTATCGTATGCTCCAAGTCCATTTTCTGTAACTAACATTGGCAAACGATAACGAGAATACATTTCACGAATCGTATTTCTAAATCCGATTGGGTCAATTTCCCAGTTAAATTCTGTTCTTGGTAAGTTTGGATTTTTTGCTCCTTTTGAGAATCCTGGGAACGATGACAAACTTTGTTGATCACCTAATTCTGGTTTTACTTCGCTTCCATCGCTATATTCTACCGTTTTTGTGTTGTAGTAATTGAATCCGATAAAGTCTGGGTGTGCAGCTTTCATAATATCCATATCGCCTTCTTGGATTTCTGGAGTTGCATCGTGTTCTTCTAAGTATGACCATACTAAGTTGTTATAGACTCCATAAACGGCCATATCTAGATATAACCAGTTTCGCATCGCATTGAAGTTTTGTGCCGCTGTGATATCTTCTGGTTTACAAGATGCTGGATAGATTAAGGAAATGTTTGGAGCTGGTCCAATTTTTGCTCCTGGTAACATTTCGTGACATAACACCATAGCTTTGGCTTGCGCTAGTAACATATGGTGGTTTTGTTGGTAGATTTCTCTCATTGGATTTTCACAGTTTTCTGGTAAGTGTAATGTTCCAATGATTGGTCCTACTAAAGTCAACATATTTTGTTCATTAATTGTTAACCAGTATTTTACGCGGTCTCCAAAGTTTTCGAACATGATTTTTGCGAAATTCACAAACCAATCTACCGATTCACGATTTCCCCAAGATCCTCTTTCGTCTAAAGCGGCTGGCATATCAAAGTGGAACATTGTAACGATTGGTTCCATTCCATATTTTTTAATTTCATCAATTAAATTGTTGTAGAATTCAATTCCTTTTGGATTCACTTCTCCTGTTCCTTGTGGAAGGATACGTGTCCATGCGATTGAGAAACGATACGATTTGAATCCCATTTCTGCCATTAAAGCCACGTCTTCTTTATAGTGGTGATAGTGATCGGCACAAGTTTTTAAGTCCGCTGTTCCAGGAGGTAATTCTTTTACGTCTTGGCAAGATGGTCCTTTTCCATCTTCTAAATTGGCTCCTTCTACTTGATACGCAGAAGTACTTGCTCCCCAAAAGAAATCTTTTGGGAATGGTTTTAATGTCTTATGAATCATGATATGTCTCCTTATTTCTTATAAATCGGATAAGTCAGATCCATTTGAAGCGATAACTTTTTTATACCAGAAGAATGAATCTTTACGATAACGTTTTAATGATCCTACTTCTTCATCCGTAGTGTCTACATAGATAAATCCATAACGTTTACGGATTCCTTCGTGTGTTGATACTAAGTCGATAGCTGACCATGGGTTGTATCCTAACATTTCACATCCATCTGTAATGGCTTCTTGGATTTGAATGATGTGATCTTGATAGTATTTAATACGATATGTATCGTGAATTTTTCCATCTTCTGTTAATGTATCGTATGCTCCAAGTCCATTTTCTGTAACTAACATTGGTAAACGATAACGTGAATACATTTCACGAATTGTATTTCTAAATCCGATTGGGTCGATTTCCCAGTTGAATTCTGTTACTGGTAAATATGGGTTTTTAAATCCTTTATAGAATCCTGCAATACCATTAGATGATTGTTGGTCTCCACCAGCGACTTCTGTTCCATCGGATGCTGAAACGGTACCTGTATTGTAGTAGTTGAAACCGATAAAGTCTGGGTGAGCTTGTTTCATGATATCCATGTCACCTTCTTCAATAACTGGACATGCGTCGTGTTCTTCTAAATATGACCATAGAATCGCATTGTATACACCATAAACGGCCATATCTAGATATAACCAGTTTCGCATCGCATTGAAGTTTTGTGCCGCTGTGATATCTTCTGGTTTACAAGATGCTGGATAGATTAAGGAAATGTTTGGAGCTGGTCCAATTTTTGCTCCTGGTAACATTTCGTGACATAACACCATAGCTTTGGCTTGCGCTAGTAACATATGGTGGTTTTGTTGGTAGATTTCTCTCATTGGATTTTCACAGTTTTCTGGTAAGTGTAATGTTCCAATGATTGGTCCTACTAAAGTCAACATATTTTGTTCATTAATTGTTAACCAGTATTTTACGCGGTCTCCAAAGTTTTCGAACATGATTTTTGCGAAATTCACAAACCAATCTACCGATTCACGATTTCCCCAAGATCCTCTTTCGTCTAAAGCGGCTGGCATATCAAAGTGGAACATTGTAACGATTGGTTCCATTCCATATTTTTTAATTTCATCAATTAAATTGTTGTAGAATTCAATTCCTTTTGGATTCACTTCTCCTGTTCCTTGTGGAAGGATACGTGTCCATGCGATTGAGAAACGATACGATTTGAATCCCATTTCTGCCATTAAAGCCACGTCTTCTTTATAGTGGTGATAGTGATCGGCACAAGTTTTTAAGTCCGCTGTTCCAGGAGGTAATTCTTTTACGTCTTGGCAAGATGGTCCTTTTCCATCTTCTAAATTGGCTCCTTCTACTTGATACGCAGAAGTACTTGCTCCCCAAAAGAAATCTTTTGGGAACGGTTTTAATGTTTTATGAATCATAAGATTTTTCTCCTTTTCCTCTAATAATTATTATATCAAAGAAAACGCTTTCTCTAAACTTAAAAAAAAGAAGTAAGATTACTTCAATAGTTCTCTTACTTCTTGAATGGATACATTTTTTTCTTTAGCGATTTTTTCTAAATCTTCGTATTCGAATTTGCTTCGTGAAATCCCATAACCACTTACTTTTTTATTTCGTACTGGTCCAAAAGTTGTATTTACTGTTTCCACTTTTCTTTCTAATGTATATCTTTTGAACGCTTCTTCTCGAATGCCGATTGTGGAAGTATTTTTGAAAATCGCCTGAATCATCTTTTCACGGTCTTCCATCTTACACATAACAGTAAAAAGAACACCTGGTCGATTCTTTTTCATTCCGATAGCTTGAGTATATACATCCAAAGCACCTTCTTGGAATAGAGCGTCCATGGCATATCCTATTTCTTCTCCACTCATATCGTCGATATTGCATTTTAGTTCAATCACATCTTCACTTTTGTCTTCACTTTCGCCTAAGAATACACGTACACAGTTTGCTTGTTCAAAATCTTTGTTTCCCATTCCATATCCGACTTTTTCAACTTTCATAATTGGTTGTTGGCCAAATTCGGTCGCAAAATGTTTTAATAACGCCGCTCCTGTTGGCGTGCATAATTCACCTTGGATGTGTCCTTGATACGTTGGTACATCTTGTAAGATATGTGCGGTTGCTGGGGCTGGTACGGGTAAGATTCCGTGAGCACAATGTACATGTCCACTTCCTACATGAATTGGTGAGACAACGACTTTGTCTACTTGTAAAGCTTCCATTAAGATACAAACGCTGACGATATCCACAATCGCATCTTTTTCTCCGACTTCATGAAAATGGATTTGATCCACGGGCATATTGTGTGCATGACTTTCGGCTTGGGCAATTAGTTCGTATACCTTCATTGCATCTTCTCGAATTTTATTAGAGAGTTCCATATGATCGTATATCACATGCGCAATTCCACCCATATTGTTGTGAGAATGGTGGTGATGATGGTGTTCATGGTCATGATGATGGTGATGCTCATGTTCTTCTTGTCCATGTATTCTTACAGAAATATGATTTCCATAAATACCACATTTTTGACTTCTTGATAGTTCTACTTGTACATCGTCTAATAAATGATTAAAGCGGTGTACATAGTCTTGTGGATTGTCTACCAATTCTAATAGGGCAGCTGTCAACATATCTCCAGCAGCACCCATATTACATTCTATATATAAAGTTTTCATTCCTATTTTTTCCTTCCCATATGATTGATCATACTCGCTTGGTAAGCGGCTCCAAAACCATTGTCAATGTTGACAACACTTACTCCACTTGCACAAGAGTTTAACATGGATAATAGAGCCGATATACCATGGAAGCTTGCTCCATACCCTACGCTTGTTGGTACGGCTATTACCGGACAATCGGCTAATCCTCCTATGACACTGGCTAATGCACCTTCCATGCCCGCAATGGCAATAATCACATTGGCACTCATGATTTCGTCCAAATGCGCTAATGTTCTATGTAACCCTGCTACACCTACATCGTATAGACGAACTACTTCGTTTCCAAACACTTCTAGTGTTAATGCGGCTTCTTGGGCAACGGGCATGTCGCTTGTACCTCCTGTACAAACCACAACTTTTCCATTTCCATTGGGTTTTGGAATTTGGCCAACAATTCCTATGTGTGACATTTCATCGTATTGAAATTCTATTCTATCTTTCATATATAAATACGCTTCTTTTTTCATGCGAGTAATTAAAATCGTTTTTTGTCCGCTTTCCAACATGGATTGGACAATTTGAAAGATTTGTTCGGGTGTTTTGCTGGCACCATAGATAACTTCTGGCACGCCTTGTCGAATGCCACGATGATTATCAATTTTGGCAAATCCTAGATTGTGAAATGGTTCTTTTTTGATTTGAAGAATAGCATCTTCTATACTTATATCGTCTTGTTTCACTTGTTCTAAAAGCGAATATAATTCTTGTTTATCCATTTATCGAGTCTCCATATCGAATAATACAATATCAAAGATTGGTTTTAATAAGGAGTAGACTCGTTCTCGATCTTGCGCAAAATTATACCATTCATCTTCTTTCATTTGAATGCGAGCTGCTCCATAATAGACGCGTACACGGAAATCTTTATATCCTAAATTGGATAATACACCTTCGGCTAATTCTACTTTTTCTAATGTTTCTTTATCGATTTCTTGATTGGCTTGGATGCGAGTGGCTAAGCAAGCATAACTTGGTTTGTTCCATGTAAACAATCCGGCTTCTTTAGACAATTCTCGTACTTCCTTTTTTGTGATGCCACATTCGCGTAATGGAGAAAGAACTTGTAGTTCATTAAGAGCTTTATAGCCTGGGCGATCTGCAATGTCATCGCTGGCATTGGTTCCGTCGATTAGTATGGAATATCCATCTTTTTTTGCGTGTTCTTTTAGTAAGGTAAATAATTCTTTTTTACAATAGTAACAGCGATTGTCTGGGTTTTCTTTAACCTTTTGGTTTTGTAGTATATCGTATTCAATGACTTTTAGTTCTATGTCTAGCTCATTGCATACTCGATAAGCGTCCATTAATTCAAATTGTGGTTGAAAAGGACTTTTTATAAAATATGGTTGTATTTCACAGTTATTTTCTTTGGCTACATATAACAAGTATGCAGAATCAACACCTCCAGAAAATCCCAACGCAACTTTCGAATATTTTGAAAAAAACTCTTCTAATTTCATATTATACTCCTATGGCTTCTACGCCACCTTCGTCCATCAATTGGACATTATATAGTAAATCTTCACTTTTTCCTTGGGCAAACACTTTCCCCTTTTTTAGAATAATACAGTTTTCGCACACTTCTTTGGCAAAAGTTAGATCGTGTGTCGCAATTAACATTGTATGTGGTAAAGATTTTAAAATATTGATTAAATTCCTTCTTGCCTTTGGATCTAAAAATGCGGTTGGTTCGTCCAATACCATTATGGATGGTTTCATCGCCAGGATGGAAGCCAAAGCGGCTAATCGTTTTTCTCCTCCTGACATTTTTAAGGCACTTTTATTTTTCAAATGCGATATGCCTAACAATTGAAGACGATCGTTCACACGATACTCTATTGTTTTTTCGTCAATACCTAAATTTCTTGGTCCAAAGGCAATATCATCGTAGATTGTTGGTAAGAACAATTGGTCGTCTGGATTTTGAAAAACAATTCCTATTTTTTTTCGAATTTCCTGAATAGTTTTGGATGATAATGTTACATCGTCCACTTGAATTTTTCCTTGTGAAGGGATTACACCGACTAAGGATAGTATCAATGAACTCTTCCCTGCTCCATTTGCCCCGATTAATGCCACATGTTCTCCTTTTGGAATTGTAAAAGAAACTTGATCGACTGCTTTTGTCCCGTCTGGATAAGTGACTGTTAAGTTTTCTACTTCTAACATACAATTCCTCCTAATATAGTGGTTACATCCACAAACCTGAATATTATGCATAATAAGCTTATTACACATATAAATATTGTATCTTTATTTTTCCATTTCACTGTCAATGGTTTTCGATTTTCTAAAGCATACAATCGACATTGCATGGCTGCATATACTCTTTGTGCTCTTTGAAAGCTTCGTACAAACAACTGTCCAATAAATGGTCCAAAGTCTTTGATTATTGGCCAATTCATCCCTGGATAGCGCAATCGATAACTAGTCAGCATGATGCTTGTTTCATCTAATAACACGCTAATATATCGATATGTCATTTCAAATAATAAAACGAGCACATTAGGAATGTGTAGTTGTCTTAAGCCGTCCATCAGATATGGAAAAGGTGTTATTGCGACTAATATTAAGATTGCACAAATGGTTAGAAAAGAGCGAATTAATATCGCAAAACAGGATAGCCATCCCATACCAATAGTAAAATTGCCCAGTGTCACGATTTGTGGCTCAAAGATAATATTGCTGATTCCTGCGAATAAACAAAAGGGAAGCGCAATAAGTGCTCTTTTCATAATCATAGAAAATGGAATATCTGCGATTGCCATCACAAGCATTGGATAAAAAACGTATGGCATTAATGAGTGAATATTATGAATTGGAAAAGAAATGACACATAAGATATAAACGAATGTGACAAGGATTTTACACACTGGATGTAGATTGTGTAAAAAAGTTTGTTTCGATGCCAATTGTTCGAGCGAATACATATCACTCAATTTGCTACGGATATCCAACATTTTATACCTCTTTATTTTGTTTCTTTTTGATTAGGTAAATTATCATACCACTCATTCCTGCTAGGGCACAAGTTAGAGCTCCCCCAACTAATCCAGCAACACTCGTTCCGTTTCCTTTTCCATCCTTATAATCATAATCTGGCATAAATGAAGTTTGTTCCTGAATAGCTCCCACTTGTTGGTGCAAATCTTCTTGCGATTCTAAGTCTGCAGAACCTGTAACCTTTTCAATAGACCATTCTAATCCATCAGGAAAACTAGAAGCGATTAATGACAATCCTCCTCCAGTAATAACTGTAAAGACTAATAATGTTACGACTACTTTTTTTATAGGAATACCAATGTATGAAGAATTTATGCTACTTTCAATAATTTGTGGTGATACCGATTGTACATAAACTAATACTAGAGCTGTAATAAAACCTTCTATTAGACCTATCGCTAGGTGAATCGGCTGCATTAATAATACAAAAGTCTGAAATGGAAGACTTGTTATTTGGGATAGACTTGTTTCTAGAACAACTCCAAAAGCTCCTAATTGTAATCCAATCACACAAGATAGAATACTGGCTAAGAAAACATTTTTCTTGGTAAATCCTTTTTTTATTATTGGTTTAAATATTAGTGGATAAATAAGCAGACATGGAATAACACCCATATTGAAAATATTTGCGCCTAGTGCTAATAACCCTCCATCCGCAAAGAATAAACACTGAATGATTAACACAGCTGCGATGGTTAGTAAGGATGGATATTTTCCTAATAACGCCGCTAATAGAATTCCTCCTCCAATGTGTCCACTTGATCCTGTAGCGGGAATGGTAAAATTAATCATTTGTGCGGCGAAGATAAAGGCTCCTGAAACTGCCATCAAAGGCAATTTTTTCTCACTAATCTCTTCTTTATTCATTTTGTATACAGAATATCCGATACTGGCTGCGCTTAATGCGCACATTCCTAATCCTACATTTGGGGATACTAAAGCATCTGCCATATGCATAAGTGATTTTCCTCTCTTTCAAATTGGTTTTCATTACCACTTTGAACTCTTCATGAGTACAGAAAATTATAAGTTCATTTCAACGATTCGCAATGCATCTTCGACTAATTCAGAAATCGTACTTTCTTTTACACCAGCTACTACTGCACTGCATTTGTTGAATGGGATTAATATTTTTTTTGCCCGACTTTGAGAGATTGCCAATGCCATTGTTGGGGTAACTTCTCCTAGCATACTATCGGCTATACAAATACCTATTGGTCCACAAATAATATCTGCTTCTCGACTTGCCACAACAACAGGATTTTCTCCAGTTGCAGCTTGATGTGGTTTAGCCTTTAACATGAATGAAGTAGCCATTGAATTTGTTCCAATTGCCCAAACTTCAGTTTCAGGAAATCTTTCTATCAATTGGGAACATAATTCTTTTCCTATTTTCCCACCTTGGCCATCTACGACCAAAATCACTGGTTTCTTCGAAATCGTCATAAATAAATCCTCCTTATGAATTTTACCTATTCCCTTCTATTTTGGTCAAGAAGAATACATTATATTTCTTTTGTGGAAAAATAAAAGGTCATTGATTGCTCAATGACCTTTAAATTTTTATTCTTCGCTAGTTTCTACAATGGAATCAAAGCTGTCAGCAGCCATAATGTCTGTTTCGAAAGTATCTTCTACTTCAGCTTTTGTAGCTGCAATACGATTGAATTCTTCATCTTGATTTGCTTTAGCACGTCTTAATGCACGTTTTTCACGTAATTCTTTCGCTTTTTGTGCAACAACTTCGTTTTGTGGACGATATCCTTGACATCCTGTTCCAGCAGGAATCATCTTACCGATGATTACGTTTTCTTTCATACCTACTAAGTAGTCTTTCTTACCTTTGATTGTTGCATCTGTTAAAACTTTTGTAGTTTCTTGGAACGATGCAGCGGATAAGAATGAATCTGTTTCTACAGATGATTTCGAAATACCTAATAAGATTGGTTTGAATGTTGCTGGTTGTTTTCCTGTTAATAATGCATCACGGTTGATTTTTGTGATGTTGTTGATTGAAAGTTGAACCCCAACATTTAAGTCTGTATCTCCACTGTCTGTAACGATGACTTTTTTCATCATTTGTTTGATCATAACTTCCAAGTGTTTGTCAGAAATCTCGATACCTTGGCTTTGGTATACTTTCTTAACTTCTTTTAAGATATAATCTTGTACTTCACGTACACCAGCTACTTGTAATAATTCTTTTGGATCCAATGGACCTTCTGTTAATGCTGTACCAGCTGTGATTTCAGCACCAACTTGTACCCATGGACGTAATGCTTGGTTGGCATTAATTTTGTGTGGAACACTTTCTTTTTGACTTGTGATGATAACTTCTTGACGAAGAGATCCTTCAATACGTTCAATAGAAGTGATTTCCCCAGTGATTTGTGCAATTACCGCTACCCCTTTTGGACAACGTGCTTCGAAAAGTTCTTCTACACGAGGAAGACCTTGTGTGATGTCTTCAGAACCACCACCGGCAACCCCACCAGTGTGGAATGTACGCATTGTTAACTGTGTACCTGGTTCCCCGATAGATTGAGCAGCCATAACTCCGACTGATTCCCCAACTTCAACAACTTTTCCAGTTGCCATGTTGCGTCCATAACATTTTACACAGACACCAGTCGATGATTTACATGTAAATACCGAACGAATATACATTCCTTTTACACCTGCATCGGCAATTTTCTTTGCCAATTCATCTGTAATGAATTCATCGCTAGCGATAATTACTTCTCCAGTATTTGGATCGATTACATCTTGTTTTGAGAAACGTCCAACAATACGATCTTGTAACGATTCAATTTCTGAATTACGTTTACGATCGACTAATGCTTCAATCCAATATCCTTTATCTGTACCACAATCGTCTTCTTTAATAATTACCCCTTGAGCAACGTCTACTAAACGACGAGTTAAGTAACCAGATTCGGCAGTTTTTAAGGCAGTATCGGTTAACCCTTTACGTACCCCGTGTGTTGAGATAAAGAATTCGGATACGTTTAATCCTTCACGGAAACATGAATAGATAGGTACCTCGATGATACTTGATACGAATTCTCCAGCTCCTGATTTAGCGTGACCAGGTTTTGCCATTAAACCACGCATACCAGCTAACTGAGTAAAGTTTGATTTATTACCACGAGCTCCAGAAACGGCCATCATGTTGATAGGGTTTTTACGTGGTAAGCTTGCAAGTAATTCATCAGCGATGTCGTCTTTTTTACGGTCCCATAATGATCCAAGGTGACGTTCCCATTCTTCCATAGTTAACATACCTTTCTTTTGGTATTTCTTTAACTTGTTGGCAAGAGCTTTACCTTCTTCAACGTGTTTTTCTTTGTTTGGTGCTACGTTGATGTCATCTAAGGAAACTGTAATTCCGGCAACTGTTGAATATCTAAATCCTAATGATTTGATTTGGTCAAGAATTTCTGCTGTATCGTCAACATTGTAACGTTTAAATACTTCAGCGATTACTTTTCCTAAGTCTTTTTTCTTAACTTCTCCACCAATTGGCATTGCATCAATAAATGCTTTAATATCTTGTTTTGGTGAAACAAAATATTTATCTGGTGTAGTAACAAAGTTTTCTTTTGAAACTTCATTTAAATATGGGAAATCACTTGGGAACATTCCATTGAAGATAATTTTTCCTGGTGTTGTTACTAAGTAATCGTTTGCGTGTTCTTCTGTGAAAGAAGTTTTTGATAAACCAGATACAGGTACCGCAATACGTGAGTGTAAGTGGATTTGTCCTGTTTGGTATGCCATTAAGATTTCATCTTCATTCGCATAAACGTGTCCTTCGTTGTTAGCGAAAGTTGTCCATTGTGCAGCTTCTTTTGGACAGTTTACTTCCATATAACGAGCTGCTTCGTCTAATAATTCTTGTTTTGTTTCTTCCATTGTTAAATAGAAGTTCCCCATAACCATGTCTTGTCCAGGTGTAACGATAGGTTTACCATCTTTTGGACCAAGGATGTTGTGAGATCCTAACATCATTACTAACGCTTCGGCACATGCTTCTTCTGAAAGAGGTACGTGGATGGCCATTTGGTCACCGTCGAAGTCGGCGTTGAATGCTGTACAAACAAGTGGGTGAAGACGCATTGCACGTCCTTCAACTAATTTTGGTAAGAACGCTTGGATACCTAAACGGTGAAGAGTAGGTGCACGGTTCATTAATACTGGATATCCGTCAATTACTTTTTCAACGACATCCCAGATTCTTGAATCACGGCGTTCGATTAATTTTTCAGCAGTTTTGTGGTTTGAAGCTAATCCTTCATTTACGATTTGGTTAATGATAAATGGTTTGAATAGATTCACTGCCATTTCACGTGGAATACCCATTTGGTACATTTTTAGATCTGGTCCTACCGCGATTACGGAACGTCCAGAGAAGTCAACACGTTTTCCTAATAAGTTTTGACGGAAACGTCCTTGTTTACCTTTTAATGAGTGAGAAAGTGATTTTAATGCACGTCCTCCAGCTCCTGTGATTGGTTTAGAACGACGTCCGTTGTCGATTAATGCATCGACAGCTTCTTGTAACATACGTTTTTCGTTTTGTACGATAATGTTTGGTGTTCCTAATTCTAATAATTTTTGAAGACGATTGTTACGAGTGATTACACGACGATATAAGTCATTTAAATCACTTGTTGCGAAACGTCCACCATCCAATTGTAACATTGGTCTAAGATCAGGTGGAATAACCGGAATGTTAGTCAGAATCATCCATTCTGGTTTATTATCGCTTTGACGGAAAGCGTTAATTGTATCTAAACGTTTAATTAATTTTTTACGTTTTTCCCCTTGTGCTTTTTCTAATTGTTCTTGTACATTACGGAATTCTTCTTCCAAATCTACATCTTTTAACAATTTTTGAATAGCTTCAGCACCTGTTTTTGCTTCAAATCCTCCAGCTCCGTAAACAATCACGTTTTCACGATATTCACGTTCAGAAAGTACTTGTTTATAAGTTAAATCTGAATCTTTTGGATCTGTAACAACATAACTTACGAAGTATACTACTTCTTCTAGTTGTTTTGGTGTGATGTCTAATAATAATGCCATACGGCTAGGAATACCACGTAAGTACCAAATGTGTGCTACTGGAGCAGCTAATTCAATGTGCCCCATGCGTTCACGTCTTACGCTTGCTTTTGTGATTTCTACACCACAACGGTCGCAGAATAATCCTTTAAAGCGAACTTTTTTATATTTTCCACAAGAACATTCCCAGTCTTTTGTTGGACCGAAGATGCGTTCACAGAAAAGCCCATCTTTTTCGGCTTTTTGTGAACGGTAATTGATAGTTTCAGGTTTTGTAACTTCTCCACGAGACCATTCTTTGATTTTTTCTGGGGAAGCTAAACGAACTTGAATTGAGGAAAAATTATTAATACTCATATGCTACATAACCTCCTCTTCTGTAACGATGCTTAATTCATCTGTATCGTCTACTAATACTTCTTCAGATGCCGATGGTTGTTGTACTAATGCTTCTGGTGGAGCTACAGCACCTTCATCGTCATCTAATGTAATATTTACTTCGTTGTCGTTTTCGTCTAATAAACGAACATCGATTGCTAATCCTTGTAATTCGTGTACCATAACTCGGAATGATTCTGGAATTCCTGGTTCTGGTAAATCCAATCCTTTGATGATTGCTTCGTATGTTTTAATACGACCTTGGATATCATCGGATTTATAAGTTAAGATTTCTTGTAATGTGTGAGCCGCACCATATGCTTCTAATGCCCAAACTTCCATTTCCCCGAAACGTTGTCCACCGTTTTGAGCCTTACCTCCTAAAGGTTGTTGAGTAACTAATGAGTAAGGTCCTGTTGCACGGGCGTGTAATTTGTCGTCAACCATGTGGGCTAATTTGATCATGTACATTACCCCAACACTGATACGTTCGTCGAATGGTTTACCTGTTTGTCCATCGTATAGGACTTGTTTTCCATCACGAGTCATGGCAGCTTCTTGCATTACTGCTGTTAAGTCTTCGTTTGATAATCCATCAAATACTGAAGTTGAGAATTTAACTCCTAATTTCTTAGCTGCATATCCTAAGTGGATTTCTAAGATTTGTCCGATGTTCATACGTGAAGGTACCCCGAATGGGTTTAACAAGATATCTACTGGAGTACCATCTGCCATAAATGGCATATCTTCGATAGGAAGAATTTTTGAGATAACCCCTTTATTTCCGTGTCGTCCAGACATTTTATCCCCTTCAGAGATTTTACGTTTTTGAACGATATATACTTTTACACGTTTGTTAACACCTGGTGCTAAATCAGAACCATCTCCTCTTTCGAATACACGAACAGATTGTACGATTCCTTCCCCACCATGTGGTACTTTTAATGAGTTGTCACGTACTTCACGTGATTTTTCACCAAAGATTGCTAATAATAATTTTTCTTCTGGAGAAACTTCGCTTTGTCCTTTAGGACTTACTTTACCAACTAAGATATCTCCTTCTTTTACTTCTGAACCGATCATAATGATTCCGCGTTCGTCTAATTTACGAGTTGCAGCTTCTCCTACGTTAGGAATATCACGAGTGATTTCTTCTGGTCCTAACTTAGTTTCACGGCATTCGATATCATATACTTCAACGTGAATTGATGTATAAACGTCATCACTAACCATACGTTCAGACATGATGATGGCATCTTCGTAGTTATATCCGTACCATGTCATGTACGCGATAGTTACGTTTTGTCCTAATGCCAATTCCCCGTTTTCCATACTTGGACCATCGGCTAAGATGTCTCCAACTTTTACTTTTTCTCCAACATCTACAATTGGGTGTTGGTTAATGCATGTACTTGCATTTGAACGGTCAAATTTACGTAATGTGTAAGTTTTTGATGATCCATCATCGCTTGTTACTACGATACGTAAGCTGTCTACATAAGTAACAGTTCCGTTTGTTTTTGATACAATTCCGACTCCAGAGTCTTTTGCGATTTTGTGTTCAATACCTGTTCCTACAAATGGTGAATGTGGATTGATTAGAGGTACTGCTTGACGTTGCATGTTGGCACCCATTAAGGCACGTGAAGCATCGTCGTTTTCTAGGAATGGGACACAAGCTGTGGCAACCGATACGATTTGTTTTGGACTGACGTCGGCTAATTCAACTTCTTCACGTTTTGCGATGATTGTTTCTCCACCTTTACGTGAAATAACGTTTTCATTAATTAATCGTCCATCAACAACTTCGTTGGCTTGCGCAATTACATAATCGGCTTCTTCATCAGCACTTAAGTAACGTGCTTCTTCGCTTACTGTTCCATCAGGATTTACGATACGATATGGAGTTTGAATAAATCCATATTCATTAATTTTTGCATATGTTGTTAAGTTTGAGATCAAACCGATGTTTGGTCCTTCTGGTGTTTCGATTGGACAAATACGACCATATGAAGATGAGTGTACGTCACGCACTTCGAAACCAGCACGGTCACGGCTTAAACCTCCAGGTCCTAATGCAGAAATACGACGTTTGTTTGTTAATTCTGCAAGAGGGTTTTGTTGGTCCATGAATTGTGATAACTGGCTACTTGAGAAGAATTCTTTAATAGCAGCAGTTAATGGACGAATGTTTGTCAATTTACGTGGTGAAGCTTCTGCTTTATCTTGAATTGACATACGTTCTTTTACAACACGTTCCATACGTGATAAACCGATACGGAATTGATTTTGAATTAATTCACCAACAGAACGAATACGACGGTTTCCTAACATGTCAATGTCGTCTGTTTTTCCGATTCCTTCCATAATGTTTAAACTATATGAGAAGAATGCGTACATATCAGAAATAGTGATAGTGTGTTTTGTTGCTAATGGATCGTTACCACAAATTTTAACTGTGTTTCCTTTTTCGTCTTCAACAAATACTTCTTGTTGACATGCCCCTAAGATCCATGCAGTGATTTCTTCACTTAAGGCACGTTGTTTTAACCCGAAACATTCTTCTGCGGATAGTTTGTCAGGTGTTACACCAATTGTGTATACATCCACTAATTTATCCATTTCTTCGTCAACGATATCTTGTCCTTGTGCATTTGTTAAACGAGCTAATGCATATAGACGTTGTCCATAATTTAATACAGCATCGCTGTTGTCTGCATTTAATACGATTGGTTGGGCAATTAATCCACCGAAAATTTGAATTTTTTCAACTTTTCCTTTTAATACTTCAATATCTTGTGCAGTTAATACAGTTCCTTTTTCTAAATAGTAATCGTCTGTATTTACATCTGCAGCAAGAACACGTCCTACTAAAGAAGTATCAGCTACTGTTACAGTTACATAGTCTTCTTCGTGGAATTCTGAGCGGAATGGATATGCTGTACAATATGTACCTTTTGCTAAAGCATCTCTTAAAATATTTCTTTCATCACGGCGAACGAAAGTTCCTTTTTCTAATACAACATCACCGTTTACATCAACGATATCGTGTGCTAAAGTCGTACCTTCCATTCTTGAGAATGAATTTAATTTTTTACGTAATTTATAACGTCCAGCTTTTGTTAAGTCATAACGACGGTGATCGAAGAATTTCGCTTGCATTAACGAAATAGATCCGTCTAATGTAGGAATTTCATCACTACGTTGGTTTTCATAGAAACTTAATAAAGCCTCTTGAGTTGTTTTTACTTTATCCATTAATAAAGTATTTTCAATTTCTTCATATTTACCAAAGAAAGCAGTATACAATAGTAAATACATATTCATGTATTCGTGTTCTTCTTCATCTGTTGGAACGTCTGTCCATTGACGACCCATTGCTTTTAAGAAGATTTCCATATTTGTAGTGTCTTGTGTATCTTCCCCAACTTCTAAGTCTAAAGACATACCAATTGCCTTAAATAAAATTGAGAATAAGATTTTACGACGACGGTCGATTGAAACGTTAATTAAACGACTATTTGATGTTTTCTTTTGTTCAGTCATGAACTCTAACCAAGTACCACGACTAGGAATTAATTCACATGTATAATTTTGTTTTCCTGATTTTTCATCATAAGCATCTGCAAAGTATGCTCCTGGTGAACGTACGATTTGTGATACAATAACACGTTCAGCACCATTAATAATGAATGTTCCTGTTTCTGTCATTAATGGGAAATCACCCAAATAAACTTCATCTTGTTTTGTTGTGATTTCTCCAGTAACTGGATCGTCCACTTCTAATTCCATTTGTGCGTAAAGAGGTGCTGCATAGTTACATTCTCTAAACATTGATTCTTCCGCATTGTATTTTGGTTTATCAAAGTGATAAGAAATAAATTTTAAGCGAATATCTTTTCCATAGTTTTCAATTGGATAGATTTCGTTAAATACTTCTTGAATACCTTGTTTTTGGAACCATTTAAAGGAATCTGTTTGGATTTCAACTAGATTTGGTAATTCTAGGTGTCCACTTACTTTTGAATAATCTCTACGTGTTGATTTATTTCCACACGGTACGATTCTATATGTTTTGCTTTCCATGTATACTTTCCTTTCCCTTATTTTTTTGCTTAAAAATAGCCATTGGGCGCACTTTCCCCTATAGACTATTATGCAATTTATTATACTACCAATAGACATGCATTTTGTCAATTACTTCATAAAAAAAGAGCGAAATTAATTTTCCGCTGCATTTTCATTTCATATTCTTAATTTCTTCTAATATCCTTTTATAATCTTCACTTGTCGATTCGTTATTCATAAAGATTTCTCTTGCTTTCATATACGTTGTTAATTGCTCAAAAGTAACGTTTCCAAATACGACTTTTTCCAATTCTTTTTGTAGCGCACCTCGTAATGTAAAATACTGATACTCTTCATCAAGCTCTTCCATCCATTCTTGTACTTTCCAATTCGCATTTGTTTCTGTCAAAATAGAAATTCGTACTTTTGTATATCCTTTTTCTTTAAATGATCGCATGATACAAAAGGCTTCTTCTTGACTTTGTGCACAAATATATGCGAACTTCTTTCTTCCTTTCATACTTTCTTGTTTTTCAAAGCAGGATCCTAAGCTTTTTTCTAAATCGTCGTCACCGATTCTTTTATAAGAAATCTTTAAATTATCTATTATTTTTATAATTCTAGATGACTCTCTTCCTAAATACACGACTATCATTTTGACACTCTCCTTATAATCTAATACAATGAACCTATCCGAATATGGAGGTTTGTATGAAAAAAATAGTAACATTATTATTAAGTATTTGTATAGGATTTTCGCTTTGTGCCTGTAAAAAAAATAATAAAGAAGATGTTATGGAATTCTTCAATGCTTTTGATAAAACATTAGAACTTGATTCAGGACATTTTTCTGGAGGTGTCACATACTTAGTAGGAAAAGATTCTAATAATATGCAGTTGGACTTATCTTTGATTCAAAAAGGAAATATGGAATTAGCTCTTACTTTGGATTTAGAAGCTAATGGTAATAAGCTTGAAGATTTTATTCATTTTTATATTAAAGATGGAAAAACATACTTAAATTATTTGGGGAACACTAGTCAAAGTATGGCTAACAAAATCGGTGTTAATGTAAAAAAGAAATTGAATCTTAGTAACCCGTTTTTAGATTTTACGGATTCGGAATTAGCGGCTTTATTCAATTCTGTAAAAAAAGAAGAAAATACTTATACTATGAGTATTAAACCTAGTAGTATCGCTTCTATGTTAGATGAGTTTGGTGCTATTACAATTGATTCAGCAATCCTTGTCGCAACCATTGAAAAAGGTTATATTTCTTATCTAACATTTGAACTTATTGGTAAACAAGCATTCAATACGGAGCCACAAAAAATTCAGATATCTTTTGATGGTAAACTAGATCATATTAATTCTCTTTCAAAAGTGAATTTCCCATCTGACTTATCCACATACTAATAAAGGGGCTGTAACGAATAATTAGTTTTTACTAGTTATTAGGGTTACAATCCCTC
>JAUNDJ010000124.1 GCA_030526175.1 Bacillota bacterium | reverse complement strand
AAAAGCATTAGTAGAAGCTGGACCACAACTTTAATAAACAACAAGGCTTGGGAGTCAAATCCTGAGTCTTTTTTTGTGCTATACTAAAATAAAGAGGGTAACTTTATGAAAAAAATATGGATAGACTGTGATCCAGGCATCGATGATGCGATGATGCTTGCGATGGTCAAAGCGAGTGAAGATAAATTAAAGGTAATAGGGATTTCTAGTGTGGCAGGAAATCAATATTCGGATATTGTGACAAACAATGCACTTAAATTAGCATCTTTGTTAAATATTGAAGCACCTGTTGTTCGTGGTGCAAGAGAACCCTTGATTCAACCAATGAAACCTTGTCCAGAGGTTCATGGACCAACTGGTTTAGGATATACGATTTTACCAGAGACGGAAAAAGAGGTAGCTAGCGAACATGGTATTTCTTTCATGTATCAAACCATTATGGAACAAGAGGAAAGAGTGACGATTGTTCCGACAGGACCACTAACTAATATTGCTCTTTTACTCAAACTGTATCCAGAAGTAAAAGATCATATTGAAGAACTTGTGATTATGGGAGGGGCTAGTGTTATTGGAAATGCGTCTGCAACCGCTGAATTTAATATTTATACCGATCCAGAAGCCGCAAAAATTGTATTTAGTTCAAATCTCAATATTACAGTTTGTTCCCTAGATATTACTAATTATTGTGGAATTGATGGAGAAAATATTGAAAAGCTAAAAAATTCATCCAATAGAACTCAACATCTTTGTGGCGAAATCATGGAATTTGCGTATAATCAAAACGAAGCCAGAATAAATGGATTGCTTAGTCTTCATGATGTTTGTACTATTATTTATCTAACGAATCCAGAAGTATATAAAGGAATACGAATTATTGTAGATGTGGATTGTAATGAAGGAATCAATCGTGGAGCCACGATTTGTGATAAAAGAGAATATAGAAATTTACAACAATGCAATGTTAACTGGTTGACGGATGTGAATCAGGAAGCTTGGCTAAATGTTGTATTAAGAAATTTCTGGACAATATAAAAAGGGCGAACTGAAAATCGCCCTTTGTTTGTTAGTGAACAATAATAAATCCTACGTAAGCTAAGATACACATAAGTACTAAGAAAATAATAGTATATGGCATTACTTTAGTAAGCATTTTACTATCGTTACCTTCACCATTTGGAACAGCGCTTAATCCAATTGCGATATTTTGTAAAGAAATCATTTTACCAGCTGCAATACCTAATGAGTTAAGTGCTACCATCCAATAAGGATTTGTTCCTAAAGATTCCGCAGCGTTTTGTTGAACAGCTCCGAATAATACTTCACTTGAAGTACCTGAACCTGTAACAAATGTTCCTAATGCTCCTAATAATGGAGCGAAGAATGGATAGAAAGATCCGGTAATCGCAATTACGAATGCTGCGATGTCAGAAATCATTCCAGAATAGATCATAACTTTCGCACATCCTAAAATGGCAAGCATCATATATACTGTTTTGGACATTTGTTTCAATGTACCTTTGAAAACTTCTAAGAAATCTTTTGGAGAAGCTTTTTGGACGATTCCACCGATGATAGCGGATAAGAAAATCCACACACCTGGCGTGTTGATCCAAGATAATGTTAAGCTTCCAGGATTAGCCCCTGTATAAACTGTAATCTTACTAGAGAATTGTCCTAAGAATGTATTTACTGGGCCAATTAATTTTGAAGTTAATAGTAAGAATACAAAGATACAAATAAATGGACAAGCAGCAATTAACGCCTTGTTGATGTCTAAAGATCCTTTTTCTTTTTCTTGTGAACCTTTTACTTGGAATTTAGGATCCGGTGTCATTTTTTGTGCTAAGAAAATGGTAACAGCCATAGAACATACCGCACCAACAACTACGCATAACTCAGGTCCAACAAAATAGGCAACAGCTAATTGTGGTAGTCCGAAAGCAAGTCCAGAAGCTAGTGTAATAGGCCACATACCTTTCATCCCTTTAACACCTTTTCCAGTAACGAATACAATGAAAATCGGAGCTAAAACAATGAATGGTAACAATTGAATAGTCGAAATAGCAGATAATTTAGCTGCTTCTAATCCTACTAGATTGGAAAGCGTTACAGTTGGAATACCAATTGAACCAAATGGTGTAGGAACTCCGTTGGCAATTAAACAAACCAATACGGAAAATAAAGGTTTAAAGCCAAGAGCTACTAACATACCTGCCGGAATTGCAACGGCTGTACCAAAACCAGCCATACCTTCCATGAATCCTCCGAAACACCAAGCGATTAATAGAACCAATACACGTTTGTCGCTTGAGACAGAAGTTAAGAGTTGTTTAATGACATCCATTGCACCTGTTTTTACGCATAAGTTATATGTAAATACAGCAGCAATGATAACAATAACGATTGGCCATAGAGCCATAATAAATCCTTCTAATGTGGCTGTGGCTACATCTAAAATACCCAGCCCCTTGAATAATGCGATAACCGCGGCGATTCCTAAGGAACCAAATGCTGCTTTAAAAGCAGGCCATTTTAATACGGTTAAGGCAAAGATTAGCCAAAGGATAGGAGCTAATCCTAAAATAAAAAATACGAAAACCATAATGGCACTCCCTCCTAGTGGAAATTATATCATTTTATAGTCGTATTGTTTTATAAAATTAGGGAATTTTTAAAGTTTTTGTGATTCCTACAATAAGATTACATTTTTTAAATTTGTAAAATATATATAGAAATAAAGACATATTTAATGTATAATTGTGTCACAAAGTAGCAAGAAGTGGTGCAAAGTGGGGAGGTGTATCGCATGTTCATGGGTGAATTTAGTCACAATATTGATCGTAAGGGGCGATTAATTATGCCGGCTAAATTTCGCGAAGAGCTTGGTGAACATGTTGTTGTAAATCGTGGACTTGATGGTTGCTTATATGTCTATACTATGGCACAATGGGAAGAAGTATATAGAAAGCTGCAAGCCCTACCTTCTACGAATAGAGACGCACGTATGTATCAACGTATGATGTTGTCAAAAGCTGCTGAGTGTGAACTGGATAGTCAAGGAAGAATTTTAATACCTTCATCTTTGATATCTTTGGCTGGATTAGAAAAAGAATGTTTAATTATTGGTATGGCCAACCACTTAGAAATTTGGTCTCAACAACGTTGGGATCAATTAGAACAAGAACAAGGGGACTCATTTGAAGATTTTGCAGAGAATTTGTCGGGGTTATTAGGATAATGGAACATATAAGTGTATTATTAGAAGAATCAATTGAATTATTGAATATTAAAGATGAAGGAATCTATGTAGACTGTACCTTAGGTAGAGCCGGACATAGTCAAGAAATATTAAAGAGATGTACAAAAGGTCATTTATACGCATTTGATTGCGATATGACTGCGATTAATGAGAGTACACCGAAGCTTGAAAAAATCGGTAAAAATTTTACCTGCATACACTCATATTATGAAAACTTAGGGGAAGTTTTGGCTGAATATGGTGTGGAAAGTGTAGATGGAATTTTTATGGATTTAGGTGTTTCAAGTCCACAATTTGATGATGCATCTAGAGGATTTAGCTATCGTAACGATGCCAGATTGGATATGCGTATGGATCAAAGTCAGACTTTGGATGCATACGATGTCGTAAATACATATACATTAGAGGAATTAACACGCGTATTAAGGGAATATGGGGAAGAACCTTTTGCGTATAAAATTGCTCAAAAGATTGTGAGCATACGAGAAGAAAAACCAATCGAAACGACGTTTGAATTAGTTGAAGTCATTAAATCAGCGCTACCAGCTGCTGTTTTACGAAAAAAAGGACATCCTGCTAAAAGATCATTCCAAGCGATTCGTATGGAAGTTAATCAAGAGTTGCCTCAATTAACGAAGACGTTACAAGAAGGAATTAAACGATTGAAGCCAGGTGGAAGATTTTGCGTAATTACTTTCCATTCGCTAGAAGATAAGATTGTAAAAAAAGCTTTTAAAGAAGTTTCAACTCCGAAGAAAGTGGATAAGAGACTGCCTATGGCTGAAGAAGAAAGTGTGGCATATCGTCTTGTGAATAAGAAACCGATTATTTCAGGGGATAAGGAATTGTCGGAAAATAATCGAGCACATAGTGCAAAATTAAGGGGTTTAGAAAAATTGTAGTAACAGGAGGGCTGTATGTGAAAGGATACAATAAAAAGAGAAAAATAAAAAATAATACATCTCTAGAACGTTTTATTGTGTGCACTTTCTTTATAGCTTTGGTCTTCTATCTCTGTTCCATTACTTTTGTGCAAAGCTACAATGTTAGCTTACAAAACAAAGAACAAGAATTAGCGAAGCAAATCATCGATAAAAAAGAAGAAATTAATCAATTAAAAATAGAAATTAATAATTTAGAGGAAAAAAGTCGCATTGTTTCACTGTTAGGGGATGACATTCAGGATAATAGTGATAATATCTATATTATTAATGAATAAAAGGATTGATGGAAATGAAACGTAAAAAGCGTCTTACTAGAATGATGATGATTATGTTTTTAATTTGGGCACTAGCGATAGCTAATGTCCTTTTTGTCATGGTGACTAAGACACATTTCTGGTCTGGACAATCCGTATTAGATTCTCGTATTCAGAGTTCTTATATTTCTCAAACCGTTCGTGCCAAACGAGGAACAATTTATGAAAGAAACAATCATGCTCTGGCGCAAGAAAGAAAATCGTACACGATTATTGCTTACACGAAATATTTTTATAGTCCAGAAGGAAAAGCGTTAGATCCTGACACAGCGAATTATTATGATAATCCAGAAGAAACCGCTCGTCTTCTTAGCAGTGTATTAAATATTAATGAAGAATATGTGGCTTATCTTCTACAAAATGCGATTGATGATCAATTGAAACAAACAGAACTAGGAAATGGGACAAAACAAATTACTGAGGAACAAATGGAAGAAATTAAAACAATGGATATTCGAGGAATTGATTTTATCAAAGACTCTTCTCGTTATTATACGATTTCTCCTTTTGCATCCAATTTGATTGGATATGCCAGTTATGACATCGAATCACAAACATTTGAAGGAAAACTTGGTTTAGAAAAACAATTGGATGGCAAATTGTCAGGTGAGAATGGGGAGTTGCGATATCAACAAACTCGAAATGGGCATCTGATTCCGGGTACGGTAAAAGTAAAAAAACAAGCAGTGGATGGATACAATGTTAATTTAACTTTAGATTGGAATTTACAATCCGTTGTTGAAAATGCTCTTCAAAATACGATGGAAGAAAATAATGCAGAAAGTGCCTGGTGTATAGTGATGGAATGCGATACAGGAAAGATATTAGCTTGGTCAAGTTATCCATCGTATGATCAAAATCATATTGAGGAAATACCGAGTTATTTAAATCCATTAAGTGAAAAAAGCTATGAATTGGGTTCGGTAGTGAAGCCTTTTACGTACGCGATAGCCATCGATACTGGTGTGTATCCGAATAATAAAAAATTTAAGTCTTATGAGTTTTGGTACAAAGTTGAAAATGATAAGATTGTTCGAATCGAAGAAGAGGAAGGAACAGTATATAAGCCTATTGGGGATGCTTTAGATGAAGATTTTGGAGAAATCACTTTTGATGAAGGTTTTGCTCTATCGAGTAATGTAGGAATTTGCGAATTATTAACGGATTATGTTAAGTATGAAGATTTTGTTCAATACATGAAAGAATTTGGCTTTTACAAAAAGGTCAATATGAATTATGTAAAAGATGTAAAGGGAACGACAAATCTAAGAAATAAATTTTCTGCGGATTTGGCTACCGATTATTTATCAACGGGCTTTGGACAATCCACTTCGATGACACCTCTACAATTGGTTCAAGCGTATACAGCCATATTTAATGATGGATTGATGATGAAACCTTATGTGGTTGAATCCATTGTGGATGCGAAAACTGGAGAAGCATTGGAAAGCTACAAACCAGAGGTTGTTGCGACCCCAATAAAAAAGAAAACGGCTCAACAAGTATGCGAGCTAATGAAAACCGTAGGGGAAGAAGGAGGAACTGGAACACGTTTTGCGATAGACGGCATAGACATGATTCTAAAAACAGGAACAGCTCAAATATTTGATTCGGAAATAAAGTCGTATCGAGAAGATTGTTATACTAACTCAGTTATCGCAGCCGCTCCAAGTACGAATCCAAAAATTATGGTGTATTATGGTCTGCAGTCTTCTAATTATTATTACGATGCTTCTCATTTCAAAGAAATTCTTATAACGGCATTGAATTGTAATACAATTGATGCATCGGATCCGAAAAAACAAGAAGAAAAAACACTTTTAAACAAAACGTATGAAGTAGAAAACTATATAAATCACAGCTTGCAGTATGTAAAAAAGAAATTGGAGGAATATTCCAATTATCTAGTTATTGGGGATGGAGATACGATTATTAATCAATATCCATTACCTGGAACGACAATTTTAGATACGGAAGTGATTTTCCTGTTGAGTGATGGAAACCATTATACTATGCCTGACATGACTGATTGGACGATGAAGGAAATAAGTGCCTTTTGGAATATGACAGGAATTTCTATTAGTACAGAAGGGGAAGGACGCGTTTTTGAACAAAATATTGCCCCCGGAAGTATCTTGTCAAAAGAAGATTCTATTATCGTATATTTACAATGAAAAGGAGATTACATTTCTCCTTTTTTATCTTTTCTAAAGAAAATTGTACATAAATGTGATATTACCTGACTTTAGGAGTTAAGTAAAAAAAATGGTGCAAAACTCGTTTTATTAACG
>JAUNDJ010000123.1 GCA_030526175.1 Bacillota bacterium | reverse complement strand
TTAAATATCAAACTTCGCAAACGAAGACAGAAATGCCTTCTAGAAGCACCCTGTTCTTAACGAAGTGTAAGAGGGAGTAGTTCACTTACCTCTTATTCCATTTTCATGCGATTTAATCTATCATTATTGTTCTCTCTAAGATTTACACTTATTATTAACTTAGAAGTACTTCACTATCATTTTCAGTTAAGGAGACCAATAATATTATGAAAAAGAAACTGTTTTTCTTTTTGGATGTATAGAAGAACAAATCAACATAGGTTATATATGCAAAAACAATTCTGCAGATATTCGTGAATCACCTAAAGTATTTCAAGAAACCAGCAAAGATATATTTTCATTTTCGGGTGTAACCCAAAAGGATCTATATAATAATGCAAAAATAACTCTCGCTCATTACAAAAAGGATGAACTTATTAATTCAGAAGCAAAGAATTTTGAATTAAAATCATACTCCGCAAACTTTAATATTCCCTTAGGTTTTAATTTTGAAGAATCTATTATCAATATGTGCGTTAATTCCGATACTATATGGATGTGTTGGACTTATCAAGAAGCAACAAGTATTAAGGATTTTTCGTTTTCATCAGATATTGACAATTCCAAAATTAACAATTCTGGTAGTAGTAATTACAGTGATACTATTCTTTTAGGATCCATAATGAAAAATGATAAATCACAACGCTACGACATTTATTGTAAATTTGAATATACGACAAACTAGCCCACCATACTAAATTCTTTATGGTGGGTCAATTTTCATTGTAAATCAACATTCGAAGTTATCATAAAAGAAATCATATTATCATCCACACATTCGAATATATCAAACTCTAAACCTTTTGATGTTAAAAACTGTTCTAAATCTTTATACAAATCATTTTCCACATTAGGCATCACAAATCTTACTATTTCCATATTCTTCTTTTTTTGAATTTGTATGATCAATATTCGTTCTTGAATATCACTTTTACAACAACTATTAATTCCTGCTCGTAACATCAGTATAAAAAAATCTACTTGATTTTCAAAATCTAAATTAGAAAGTGCATCATATACAGTTGTTCTCAAAACAATCCCGTTTGTTTCCAATTCCGAAACCATTTTATTAATTGCCACATTTAATGAAAGAGAATTGGTTAGAATCGAATTGAAATGAAAATCTATATTTTTTGATAATTCTTCCAATTTACACTTTGTATCAAAATCTTTTATATTACCACTAATATTGTAAATCTTGTGAAGCAGTTCATGCAGATAATCGAAATTATTCTTATATTGTTCATCCAATAGTTTTATATGTTCTTTATGCGTTTGAGATTTTATTTGTTCTTCTTTAAGCTGGTGCTCCAATTTTATCAACTCTAAAAATTTAAAGAAAAATATCAAAGTGATTATATTCGAAAGACATAATCCAACAATTACTATAAATACTCTCGGGTAATTATTTACTAACATAAAATAATCCTTGATATTCATAATCAAAAGTAACGTTGCCAAAGGAAGAACAAAGATCATACATAAATATGGTGAATCCTCATATTTTTTCTTTTTATCAAAGATCCAAATAATCGCAAAACTTAAGATGAAAGAAATACCAACCGATAACATTAATCCAAAATGATATTTACTAGACAAAATTTCTATAGAATCATCTATTTTTAAAATAAACATTGAAATAAATTCCGAGAGAACTATATTAATTACCTGCAATATTGAATATAAGATTCCATCAATAAACGTAGTTCTGAATTGAAATAACGACAAGAATAGAATCAACAAAAAAAACACAACCGCTCCATAATGATTAGGTCCATATCCATTAAAAATCGATATGGCAATTGTCGTCCCAAATACTACTAGAATTTCTTGTCCTATAGATTGTTTCTTTCCAAAAATCTTTTTTCCTGCGAACTCAATAATGATAAAATACATTAAATTAGCCATTACTAAATTAATCATGATTAGATTCCTAAACTTTCTAAATATCCTTTTTTAAAGCTTTTTTTATAATTCCTAGATAATGGAATTTTGACACCATTCGTTAATACAACATCTATTTTATCAATATAATTCACATATTTTAAATTCACATAATACGATTTGTAACATTGTGCAAAACCATAATCTTTAAACATTTCAATCCAGTATTTTAGAGAGTATGGTGTTTTTAGTTTTCTTTGGTTTTCCATGACTAAATAAGTATGACGTTCATCAAATTCAACATAAATAATGCTTTGAATTTTAATCTTGCGATTGGAAATTTTTGGATCTATAAAACCAAATTCCGTACGATAATAATCTTGTAAAACACTTTTCATTTCAATAGAAAACTCTATGGGATTAATGGGCTTAATAAAATATCTTTCTGCACGAATTTTATATCCTTCTATTAGATATTTCTGATATTTTGATGTAATAATTATTTTACAAGAAGCTTTTCTTTTTTTTAATTCCATCCCTATTTCAATACCATTCTCATCTGAAGCTAATTCAATATCCAAAAACAATATATCTAACTCATTACACTTTCCGAACAAGTCCTGCGCATTTTTAATTTCGCAAATCGTATATTCAATTTTATGTTCATTCATTAAATTATTGATTAATTCTTCAGTATGACGAACTTCAGATTCATTATCATCACATATTCCTATTTTCATAATATTATTTTCTCCTTATTTACCAATGTAGAAATGAGTAGATTTATCGAACTTAACTGCAACACCAATAGAATAATATTCGAAATACTATTAAAACTAATCAAGCGAAACACTAATTCTAGAATTATATACACATACACTCTTTTGATAGCCCTTCCTTTATAATATATTTTCTCTTCTACACTTAATGGTTTATTCTTATGATCAATACATCCAAATTTCATTATTATTATTAATGCCAAAACAGAAAATATAAAGTCAAAAACTAATATTACAGATAGGAATCGTGATATTTTTGATATACAAATAATAATCAAAACAGTAAAAAATAAACATAAAGTACTGTTTTCAAAATGAAAACCTCCAATGTATCTTCTAATCCCTGACCAAAATACGATTGTAAGTATCATTTCAAAAATACATTTAAAATAACTTCCAATAACAAAAGAAAAGAACAAACAAATAAAATATTGTTTCAATATGGCAACACCATAGTCAAACACATCTAGATCGATACTTAACCCTTGTTTTTTAATTTCTTCATACAGTTTTTTTTTAATTTGATTCATTTCTGTCCTTAATTAACTAGTTTTCTTACAGAATATTGTTTTCCATGCAGGTTGAAACATTCTATAGACATTTTCAAACCTAAATACATATCAGGCATTTCATTTGTTTTTTACTCATTAGAGACACTCAACTTGTTCGAAAAACTGACCTCTCATTCAAATCATTCTAAAACTTAAAATAAATCGTGTTACATTATAGTTAGGAGGAAATTAACAATGAATTATAAATATCCAATTCTTAAATTTTTGGTCAATCTATTGAATCAATTAGTGAATTATTCTGTCAACAGTGCATGTATTTTAGGTCTAGGTCAACCAATAGAACCAAAGTCACTTAATCGATTTAAAAATGATAAAACTAGTAAATAACTAAAATTATATCCCTTTCTATAATATACTTTATCAAAAAACAGTAAACTTTCACTATCGAATATAATAAGAGGTATAATTTACGAATAGTGGCAGTACTCTAAATAATAAAAAGCATCCATGGATGCTTTTTATTATTCTTGTGGCATATTCTTTAAGAAAATATAGATAAAATAGATACAAAATGGAATTGAAAGAACATATGCCAGAGGCTGTGCTTCCTGAATTCCGGCTAATCCTCTCCACTTTGCCATAAAAACTAAAGTAGGGATAAAAATAATTCCACTTCGTAAACTTGAAGCGATACTTGCCAACAATCTTTGTCCTGTACTTTGGAAGCCCATTTCCACCATCATCGTTAATGGTAAAGCTGGTAAAGTAATACACTGTAAACGAAGTGCTCGAATGGCATACGAAATAACCGTTGGATCATCCCTGAAAATCTGTACACAAGAACCTGCATAAATATACACAGGAATCGCAATACTAATAAGTAAGATTTCTGCCACAAATAATGTGAACCAGAAGCCTTTCCGTACACGAGAATATTTCCCAGCCCCATAGTTGAAGCTGGATACAGGTTGGAACCCTTGTCCCATTCCCAAGGCAATCGATAAAACAAAGAAACTAATGCGCGAAACAATACTCATTGCCGCTACAGCTTCATCTCCATAAACCGCTGAACAACCATTCAACAACATCGTGGAAATACTAGCCAAAGACTGGCGAAGTAAACTCGGGAATCCACATGTAAAAATAATATTATAGGTGTGTAATTCTTTTGCGACAAATTTCCAATGTAGTTTCGTTTGTGTTTTTCCACTCAAAAACATAAAAATCAGAATGGAAAAACTAACGATTTGAGACAAACAAGTAGAAAGTCCTGCTCCGGCAATCCCCATGTTCATTCCAAACATAAACAAGGCATCTCCAAAAATATTAAGGATAGAGCCAGTCATTAATCCAATCGTTCCTAACTTTGCCCTTCCTTCATATCGTAATAAATTGTTCATTGTTAATGAAGCAGTTAAAAAAGGCGCTGCCAAAATAATATAAGAAATATATGTCTTGGCATAGGGCGCAATCGTTTTTGTACTACCCAACAAGGAAATCAATGGATCTAAGAAAAGGAAACTTCCAATGGAAATAACCAATCCAAATCCAAAAGAAAAAAAGAATCCAGTCGAAGAATATCGAGTCGCTCCATCTAGGTTTTGAGCACCTAGTTTTCTCGACATTACACTTCCGGCTCCTTGTCCACACATAAATCCTACTGCTTGTAAAATCGCCATATAACCAAACACAACTCCGACTGCACCACTGGCACTTGTTCCTAACAAACCAACAAATGCCGTATCTACCATATTGTAGATATTTGTCACTAACATACTCAAAATCGTAGGAACCGCTAAGCCTCCAATCAAGGAAGGAATTGGTTTGGTGGTCATTTTTATATATTGTTCATTCGTCTTCATACCACTAATATATCACAAAAAAACGGCGAATGCTTACACAATCTCCGTATTTGTAGAATAAGGCCAGTGGATAATTCCACCAAGATTTTTTACATTTTTATAACCCAATTTTTCTAGTTTCATACAAGCGTTCATAGCTCTTTGACCCGTTTTGTTTCAATATCCGCTACATTTAATAATAACGCACCCGGAATATGACTTTCTTGATATTCATTTTGTTCTCGTACATCTAATAGAATACATTCTTGATTCGAATTAGAAAAAGCGTTACGCATAGTGAACTGAATCATCTTTTTAAAAACAGTCTATAAATCACACAAACAAAGGACACAAAAATAAAATTTATAATTCCGCTATCAATCCCATTAAATATATCGTATGAAAAACCAAACAGTTTTATGAATATAAACCCACTAAAAACAATTAACCCTAAGCCAAAAATATACATTCTTAAATATTTAAAAAAGTATTCTTTATTTACTATAAAAAAGAGATTAATGCACATAAGAACAATAGAATAATAAGCTATATAACTAAGAGATGCACTTTTTTCACTACATGGTAGAGCAATATCTGGATTTTGTATATTATCCATTTTTATTTTGAAAATGATCATCGTTATCACATAAACGAATAATAGTAAACCCATTTCTAACATGTAGAATATTTTTTGTTTTCTTTCAACATTTTTCATATACTAAATTATACTGTAAAAGTTTGCGTTACATAATAACTTCCAAAATTGTACGTTTTCGTAATTCCTGTACGTATCGTATAACATCCCATCATAGTATAGTTTCCACTAAACGTTACAGCTGTTCTATTTGCGTTAATAGAGTAGTTAGTTCCCACGTTTGTTAAATATGGAGACCAATTTGATCCCCAACTAGCATTCGAAATATATAGTAACGGGGTATTAACGCTAGTAATTCTATAGGTATTCCCATCCCATGTTATATAACACTGTAGACTAATCAACCACTCTTTTGTGAATGTTCCAGTAGAATCTGTTGCAGCTTTATAAAATTGATATATTTTTGCTACCGAGTCCGTTTTTCTTTCCTTATTCACTGTTTCAACATAACATATATCAACATTTTCTTGATTAATATATTCACGAATAGAATCTAAATTACCAGACAGATATTCCTCTGAATAATTATTTAGGAATTCTTCAGTAGCATCAATCCCATTTTCTGACACCATTAAATTTTGTGAATCGTTAAAACATTTTGTAATATATTTTTCAAACAACGATATATCTTCATTTGCTGAAATCTGATTTACTGAAGCACAAGTAAATCCTATAATCATACTAAGTATAACTATGCACTTAAAAAAACACAATTTAACTCTCATTTTGTAAATACCTCTTTCTAGAAATCGCTGTTACTCAATAGGCGCCAATAAAGTAGTTCTTCTTGTCCTTAGTATAGATTACCATCCCTTTTTTCCACAACTCTATATGGTTGAAAGGTCAATTATTTGAATAAAATGCATATTGAACCCTAATCACTTATACTCTAGATATTCTTTATTATAGTATTCCAAAGCTTCTATTCCACGTTTCTCAGAAATCCAAACGAAAATAAAAATAAAAGAGAATGTTTACACATTCCCCTTTTCTATCTCATATGGCCAGTGGATAATTCCACCAAGATTTTTTACATTTTTATAACCCAATTTTTCTAGTTTCATACAAGCGTTCATAGCTCTTTGACCCGTTTTGTTTCAATATCCGCTACATTTAATAATAACGCACCCGGAATATGACTTTCT
>JAUNDJ010000010.1 GCA_030526175.1 Bacillota bacterium | reverse complement strand
ACAAGAAAGGAGAAAGTTACTGTAAAACAAAGAATATCGAAAAGAAAGAAAAGCTATTATTAAAATTAAATCATAGATTAACGAATATTCGAACAAACTACCTGCATCAGATCAGTGCGCAAATCACAGGTCGAGAACCAAGAGCTGTGTGCATGGAAGATCTGAATGTGAGCAGGATGATGAAAAACAAACATCTGGCAAAAGAAATTCAGAATCAGGGATTTTATAAATTTGAAAAGATGATGGAATACAAATGTACACGAAAAGGAATCCGATTAATAAAAGCGGATCGATATTTTCCATCATCCAAAAAATGTGTATGCTGCGGAGAAATAAAAAAGGATCTAAAACTATCCGATCGCATCTATCGATGTGAATGTGGAAATGTGATAGATCGAGATTATCAGGCGGCGCTGAATCTAAAAGCCTATGGAGAAGAATCTGCATATTAGCACCATAGAAGCAAATGCAGATATGTACGGATACGTTAGTCCGGAATTTAAGCCTGTGAAGAGTACAAGGACCTGTGAGTAGACATAGAGAAATCTGGTCAAAAGCATACTCGAAGAAGCAGGAATGAAACATAAAAGCTTTTAGCTTTTTATAAGTTTTCAGTAACGGATACCGAATGGGTATATGCCGACGATATCGAACGAACATTTGATCTACCAGAAATTTAAAAAGAAAGCGCCTTGGGAAAAGGCGTTTTTGTTTGTATAATGTATCTGACACAAATAATGCCTATTTAATAAATATACTTTTCTTATTACTGGAGGAAAATTATGAAATTTATACATATATCCGATCTACACTTAGGAAAATATCTATATGGATATTCTCTGATTGCACAAAACGATCAACCCTATTGGATTGAACAATTCTTAAAAGTCGTCGATCAAGAACAACCCGATGCGATTGTGATGGCTGGCGATATTTACGATCGAAGCATCGCCCCAAGAGAAGCTATTAAGCTCTTTAGTGATTTTATTCAAAAGCTTTCTATTAGAAAAATACCTATTTTAGTTATTGCAGGAAATCACGATTCCGGTATTCGTCTGGCATCAATGTCTTCTTTATTAAAAAAGAACAAAGTTCACATCGTAGGCGAAATCACCAAAGAAGTCGAATCCATTACCCTAGAAGATGCCTATGGTCCAATTACCTTCTGGTTAGTCCCTTATTTGTTCCCAGGAGCCGTTGAACAAGCTCTAGGTATCAAAGTAGCCGATTACTCTCAAGCCTTTGAAACGCTTTTAAAAGCCCAAAATATCGACTATTCCCAAAGAAATGTGTTAGTGGCTCATCAAACCATAAGTTTTCAAAATAACGAACCCGAAAAAGGCGGTTCCGAAGAAATGGTGGGAGGTGTAAGTGCCATCGAACAAGAAATCCTAAAAGACTTTGATTATGTCGCTCTAGGACACATTCATGCTGCTCAAAAAGTTGGAAAAGAGAACATCCGCTATGCAGGCTCACCCTTGTGCTACCACTTTGATGAAACCAAAAAGCCAAAAAAAGGACCATTGGTTGTCGAAATCCAAGAAAAAGGAGAGCTACAAATTCGTAGAATCGATATAGAACCTCTACATCCTCTACGAGAAGTACGAGGACATTTAGAAGAAATTCTAATTCAAGAAAAAGAAAATAAGAAAACCGGAGAGTATATCAAAGTTATTTTAACCGATGATTACGTACCCACTGGAGCCCATTCGACTCTAGAAACGCTGTTTCAAGAAAAATCGAGCATTCTAATGAGCATGGAACATCAACCCAAAAGAAGTTATATACAAGAATTAGAAGCCAAACAAGATATCCGACAATTAAGCTTAGAAGAATCCTTTATCTCCTTTTATCAAGAAAAGTGCGATGGAGAATATCCGAGCTTAGACGAACAAAAAATCATCCAAAAGGTGTGTGAACAAATCCAAAATAAGGAAGAGGAATCATTGGAAGAAGACATCGATTCCTTAATAGAATTTGTGTATGGATTGGAGGAATAAAACATGAAACCTTTAAAACTAACTTTTGAAGCCTTTGGTCCTTACGCAAAAGAAACAACCGTTGACTTCGAAAAACTAAACAATGGCCTTTTCTTAATCACAGGCGATACGGGAGCCGGTAAAACAACTATTTTTGATGCGATGATGTTTGCCCTATATGGACAAGCCAGTGGATCCAATCGAGACAATACGATGTTACACAGCGATTATTGCTCCAAAGGACAAGACACAAAAGTCTATTTAACCTTTGAACAAAATGGAAAAATCTTTGAAGTGCATCGAAATCTACATTATCGAAAAGGAAAAAATGGATATAGTGAGAAACCACAAATCACCAAACAATATTTAAAAAGCGAAGACGACATTTTAGAAAAAGGAATCAACGAAGCCATTGTCGAACTCATTGGACTCAATGCCGACCAGTTTCGAAAGATTGTTCTATTAGCTCAAGGAGAATTTCAAGCCTTTTTAAACGCCGATAATGCCAAACGAAAAGATATCTTATCCAAAATCTTCGATTCCAAAGATTATATTTCCTTTCAAAATCGCTTAAGTTTAGTACGCGATAAACTGACAAAAGAAAGCGAACAATTAAACCAATACGTTTCGCGTATGATCACACCCGATACTTTCCCATTAGGCGATATGGAAGAAGAGGAACGCATTAAATATAGTGCCAATCATCCCGAAGTGATTGAAAATATCGAGAATCTTCTTAAAGAAGAACAAGACGAACAAAAAGTATTGGAAAAGGAAGTTGAAATTCTGAATAAAAATATCATTGTGCTTTCTTCTCAAAAAGAAAAAGCGACTTTTGAAAATAAAGAATTGGAAATCTTAGAACAATTGGAAATGAAAAAGAAAGACCTGGAATCAAAAAAGGAATCTATGGTTCAAAAAGAAGAATTGTTTGTTCTGCAGGAAAAAGCGTTTCAACACATCTATCCAAAAGAACAAGAATTTCAAAAGGCCAAGCTGCAACAAGAAGAAACGATCAAAAAAATAGCTCAATTGGATTTAGAACACAAGAAGAAAAAAGAACAACGTTTTAGTCAAGAACAAGTTGTAGAAGCCAATATATCTAAGGAAGAAAATATTGAACGTACTAAAGAAGAAATTAAGACACTCTCTCTATCGCTTCCTAAATACGAAGAATACGAAACCATCACTCGTCAAGTAAACCTTAATCAAAAGTCCATTTCTTCACTTCAAAACACATTGGATACCATTCATAAGCTACAAATCCAATTGGAAAATTCGATTTCTGCATTAAAAACTGAAAGAGAACAGTTACTGCCTCTTTCAAACGCGTTATTAGAAAGAAGCTTGAAAAAAGAGAAATGTTTACAACGACACACTCTATTTACTTCTAAAATCTTGAAACAATTGGCTTCTTTACAACGCGGAAAGAAGAAATGCGAAGAATTGAAACAAGCTTTTCTAGAAGCTACGAAAAAAGCCATTCGTAAACAAGATATCTATTCAAAGCTATATACACTCTATATTGAAGGACAAGCGGGTCTTCTTGCCCAAGATTTAAAAGATAGTATATTAATACATCAAGAAGCGTATTGTCCTGTATGCCATTCACACGTAACCACAAAAGACATTCCTTCTTTTGCGACCTTACAAGAAGAAACACCGACAAAAGAAATGGTCGATCAAGCCAGTACAGAAAAAGAAGAAGCCGAACAAGCTCGTCAACAAGCCCAACAAAGCTTTGACCAAACTCAAATTACGTATCAAAACTTTGTCCAAACGATACTGGATACGGCCAAAGAATTGGAATTGGAATGGTCGAAGGAAGAGGATTTATTGAATCAATCCAGTATAGATGCCTACCAGCTTTTGCTCCAAAACGAACTAAAAAAGAGCGAACAAAACTGGATGGAAGCCAATAGTGCTAAACAGAAATGCATAGAACTCGAAAAATCCATCGAAGAAAAGGAAGGACAATTAAAAGATTGTTTATCCAAAATGGAAAAGGACAAACAAAGTCTGCAAAAAGTATCGCAAGAACAAGCCATTCTTCTTGTCCAACAAAAGGAATTAAAAGCTTCTTTAGCCTTTGATTCCAAACAGAAAGCCCAAGAACAAATGCGTCTCTTACAATCTCAACAAGACAAATGGGAAAAGGAAGTACAAGAAGATAAAAACATCCTGGATCGATACAAACAAGAAGAAAGTGCTCTACAAGGGTCGATTGTACAGTTAAATGCACAAAAGGAAGAACAAGTGCATGTCCTTGAAACGCTCCAAGAAGCTTATAAACAAGTGCTAAGTGACAATAGTTTTGGTGGTACAGAAGAATATCATACGATTTTAAATACGCTTAATCCTATTCAAAATGGGTATTCAAAGCTAAATGCCATTCGTAAAGAAATACAAGAATACAAACAAGAGTGTATTCAAATAGAAGAAACTCTTTCCCAACAACAATCGAAGACTAAAGACTATCAGAAGACAGATATTTTATCTCTACAAAATCAAATTATTGATAAGACAAATCAATATCGTATCAAGAACCAACAATTACAGCTTTTATCTAGTCGTATTCTTACCCAAACCAATACGTATCATGGATTGAAACAATATAAAGCCCAAATTCTAAAGGTTGAAAAAGCGTGTCAAAAGATGCAAAATTTGGCTCAAATCGCCAATCCAAAAGACAATGGAGCAGGTGGGAAATATAGCTTTGAAAGCTATTCTTTAGCCCATTCATTTAAAGAAATCTTAGAAGCAGCCAATATTCGCCTTCGCTATATGAGTGGAAATAAGTACGAATTGATTCATCGAACAACGGCTGATCGTGCCAATGCGGTCGCTGGTTTTGATATAGATGTCCTAGATGTCTTTACTGGGGAAGTTCGTAGTGTGAAATCCTTATCGGGAGGAGAAACTTTTGAAGTTTCTATGGCTCTAGCTTTAGGCCTTAGCGATGTGGTCCAAAGACAAGCGCATGGTAAAAAGATTGATGCGATGTTTATTGACGAAGGATTTGGCTCTTTAGACGATGATATGTTGATGCGTGCCAAACAAGTATTGGAAGGCATTGCCGGAAATTCGAAACAAGTTGGTATTATTTCCCATGTCAGCAAGTTAGAAGAAGTGATTTCTTCTAAAATTATCGTAACAGGCTCTTCCCAAGGAAGTTCTTTAAAGATCGAATTGTAGATGTATCTTATTCGTTTTTACCGACATTTTATCTAGTTTTTATCGACTCTAAAAAAGAATGAGCTATACTATCTTCAAGAAAGCTGGTGTTTTATGAAAAAAATGTTTGTGTTACTATGCATGGTTTGTAGCTTATGCATCAGTGGTTGTTCCAGGGAAAAAAATGAAAATAATGTTTCGACCTTCCATAATGAAGACTATGCCTTTGTCGATTCGTATTCCATTGGTGATTTTGAATACAATGGAAGTCAAGTGAAAAAGGTAGAATGTAACTGGTTGATTGGTTCGATTGAAATCGTTCAGGCCGAAAAGAATATTTGTTCGGTCAAAGAGAATGTCAAAGGATTGGACGAAGACTACAAACTTCGTTGGAAGCTGGAAGATGAAGTTCTTAAGATACAATATTGCGCACCGGATTTTAGAGGAAAATTAAAAGGGGAAGGATTAAAATCACTTCGTTTGGAAATTCCTTCAAATATTGATTTAGAAGTTAAAAACGATGTGGGAAGTATAATCTTACGAGATTGTACGCTTCAAAGTGGTAACTTCCAGATTGATGTGGGTGATTTCAATGCCTATAATTTATCCGCTAGTTCTCTTAATACGAGCATTGATGTAGGGGCTATGGATATTTCCTTAAAATCGAATAAAATTGGTATTTTAGAAACGAATGTCGGAAGCATTCACCTTTATTTATTAGACAATATGGGCGCTACGATTAATTATTCGATTGGTACGGGTAAGTTTAATGACAAAGATAAAAAGGGAAATCAAGTCTTTGGAGACGGGGCTAGTATGCTTAGTTTAAGAACCGATACGGGTTCCATTCAAGTCGATTAAAGAGTTTGACTGCACGCAAAGTGCAGTTTTATTCTTTTTTCATGATTAGCTTAAAAAATTTATGTATAAAATGTGATGTAACTAGAAGAGCCATTCAAGGCTATGAGAAGTATCGTCTTCTTGAACCATCATCGAAAACGAACCGAGGATATCTATTATATGAAGATTCGTGTATTGAAAGGGTCAATCAAATTAAAATGTTCCAAAAGTTCGGTTTTAAAGTTCGTGAGATTGAGATGTATATCGATGCCAAACCCGAAATATTAAAAGAAGTCTTGATTTTAAAAGAAAAAGAGCTGCAAGGAAAAAAGGAAGATTTGGAAGAAACGATACAACAATTAGAACATCTGATTCATCAATTATAGTGGGAGTGCCCACTATTTTTCTTTACAAAAGGAATTTTTCCTCTTATACTAAAAGAAACCGACATATAGTCGGTATATTTTTTAGAATATTACCGACAATCAATCGGTACAAAGGAGAATGAGATATGATCCAGCGTTTATTAAAAAATGACATTCAAAACCAAAAGCTATTATCAATTACCACAATTTTTTTTATGAGCATTTCCTCTCTTATGATTGTCTTGTCCATTTCTTTGTTCACAACGCTATGGACTTCTTTAAGCACTTTGATGGAACAAGCGAAAACACCTGACTTTTTACAGATGCATACAGGAGAGATTAATGTTTCACAACTCGAAGAATTTGCGAAAAGTCATCAAGAAATTATCAACTGGCAGGTTTTGGAGTTATCGAATCTGGATAATAACGAGATATATTTGGGAAAAACTCGACTCACTGGAAATACCCAAGACAATTCAATTTGTGTCCAATCTTCTTCTTTTGATTATTTATTGGATATGAACAATCAACTTCCTACAGTGAAAGATGGTGAAGTCTATGTTCCGATTGCGTATAAAAATCAATATAATCTAGACATTTACGATACGATGCAGATTGGTAATACTTCTTTACAAATTGCTGGTTTTATACGAGATTCGCAAATGAATTCAATGATGGCTTCTTCCAAACGCTTTCTTGTGAGTGCTACAGATTATGAAAATCTAAAATCGTATGGCTCAAAAGAATATTTAATTGAGTATTTATTAGAGGAACAATCGGATATGGATTCCTTTCATACCAACTATTTCCAACAAGGATTGCCTTCGAATGGACCAACGATCACAAAACCTTTAATTAAATTGATGAATGCACTTTCCGATGGACTATTAATCTTAGTCCTATTCTTAGTCGGTATTGCGATTCTTTCTATCTCCTTACTATGTATCCGTTTTATTACTTCTTTAGGTGTGGAACGAGATCGTAAGGAAGCGGGTTTATTAAAGGCCATTGGACTTTCCAAAAAGGAAATTCGTAAATTGTACTTTTCAAAATATGTACTTTTTTCTAGTATTGGTGCTATTGTCGGTCTATTAGGAGCCTGGTTGATTCAAGTTTTTTTATCGGCTTCGATTCAAGAGCTTTATGGTCCTTCAAATCAGAAACAAATGATTTTTATCGTTTCGATACTAGTATGTATTCTTGTACAAGGTATTCTTCTTTTTTCAATACGACTTATTTTATCTAGATTGGAAAAGATGTCGGCATTAGAAGCTTTACGTTCCCAAAATGACTATCGTTTGAAAAAAGATAGAGGTCAAAAGCTTGTGCTGGTTCTTGTATCAATGGTTTGTGTGTACTTAAGCTTTATTCCACAAAACCTATCGACTACCTTGGCTTCCAAAGAGTTTGTTCGTTATATGGGGATTGGAGATGCTCAAATTCGTATAGATATGCATCAAAATGAGAATATGGAAGACTCCTCGAAAGAATTGGTTCAAAAGTTAGTACAAGATTCTTCTATTGAAAATTATGTGGCTTTAAAAACCGTTTCTTGTCAAGTTTCTGGAAAAGAAGATATTCAACTTTTAATTGAAGAAGGGAATCATTCGACATTTCCAGTACGCTACAGCCAAGGAAAAGAACCAGTAAACAAAAACGAAATCGCTCTTTCTTTGTTACAAGCGCAAGATTTAGAAGTACAAGTTGGTGATACTTTATCGATTGGAAAAGAAGAGGTAGATATTTGTGGGATTTATTCGGATATCACCAATGGAGGAAAGACGAGTAAAATGACTCAACTTCCAACTTCTTGTTCAGAAAATAAAGCGTTATGGAATGTCTTCTATGTCACGTTAAAAGATCCTTCTAAGATAAAGAATTGGATAGACTCGTATCAGGGGGAAGATAAGGATATTGTCGATATTGCCGATTATGTACAAGCGACCTATGGTCCAACGATTGAACAAGTTAAGAAAGCCAAGAGTGTTGCGCTGATCTTATCCATATTGATTATATTTGTGGTCGACTTGTTGTTTGTGACCTTGATTATGGAAAAAGAAAGACAAAATATTTCTCTACAAAAGGCATTGGGATTTTCGAATCGTAGCTTACAGAAACAATATGGGTTTAAGTTGATACTTCCAATCGTATTAGGCTTATTACTAGGACTTCTTTCATCCAATATTGTTGGAGAAAATCTTTGTGCACTGGCTTTAGAATCGTTAGGGGCGAGTGGATTTACATTTGTGCTGGATATACCTGTTCTAACAATGGAATTTGGAATTCTAGTATCAACAAGCATAATAGCCGTATATACAGGAACTAAATCCGTTTATAAGATTAAAGCGTACGAATGTTGTAAAGGAAAGGAATAAGAACATGGAAACTATTTTAAAAGTAAATCGTATTTCGAAAAAGAATATATTAAAGAATGTATCCTTTTCGATTGAACAAGGAGAAATGGTGGCAATCATGGGTCCTTCAGGATCGGGAAAATCGACTTTATTATATATTGTTTCGGGTATGGATAGTCCTGATTTTGGAGAAGTCTTTTTAAAAAAGGAAGAATTAACGGCCATGAATGAGGATCAAAAAGCCGATCTTCGTTTACATAAGATGGGTTTTGTGTTCCAACAAATGAATATGATGGAGAATTTAAATCTTTTGGACAATATTCTTCTTCCGGCCCATGCACTTCGTAAGGAAAAAAAAGAGTTGAAAAAAGAAGCCTTGGATTGGATGAAAAAGCTATCGATTGAAGGCTTAGAGTCTAGAAAAATAAACGAAGTCTCTGGTGGTCAACTTCAAAGAGCCTGTATTTGTCGAAGTCTGATTAATCATCCGGATATCCTTTTTGCGGACGAGCCAACGGGGGCTTTAAATCAAAAAGCTTCTCAAGAAGTATTGGATACAATGGTCAGTTTGAATCAAGAAGGGACAACCATTTGTATGGTTACCCACGATGCTCGTATGGCTAGTCGTTGCCAGCGTATCCTTTATTTGGTGGATGGACAAATTCATGGTGAATTATTTGTTCCTGAGCATTTATCGATCAAACAAAGAGAAGAAAAAGTCAATCAATGGTTAAACGAATTTGAATGGTAAGAGATCCAAGATAAGTCTTGGACTCTTTTTTTCAAATGGTGGTATAATACATACAAGTATTTTTAGGAGGTTTTTCTATGAGACTTTCGGATTTAAAAAAAGCAATGAAACAAGTGGATTTAGACGAAATGTTGGATACAGCCAAAGAATGGATCCACGAAGGCGTTGAAAATGTCAAAGATATCGATTATGCAGCCATCAAAGCTTCGATGGAAGAGACTTTGGAACAAGTAAAAAATATCGATATGGAAGAAGTGAAAGAACAAATTAGTGAGTTGATCGCACCAAATGAGAAACAAGAAGAAAAAATCAATTTGGTCGAAGCTCTTCGTGTTTTATATATTCTAATCACTATTGATCAAAAGGTGGATGCCCGCGAAACGTTTTTGTTCAAAGAAATCTATCAAGAATCTGGCTTACCAGAACAAGTGTGGGATTCGATTTTGTTTGAAGGAAAACAGATTTTGAATCGAGCAAAAGAAAAGAATTCGTATCAAGAAATTGAAAAACATGTCATCCAACTCTTAACCACTCCGAAAGCAGGAGAACATAAGGTTAAGAAAGAATGGTTGTTGTGGAAGATGTTAAGTATTGCCTATATTGATGGACAATACGATTTAGTGGAAAGAAAACTGATTTATGCGGTTTGTGAGACACTCAAAGTCGCGGATAGCTTATTGATTGAAATGGAAGATACAATCAATCATCGTTCGCGAAATGAGCTAAATGAAGCGTATATGGCCAATATTGAGAAATGGAATCAAAAATAGGAGACGGATATGGAAGTGAACACAAATCAAATCGCAAACTATGAAAGTCTTGCCAAAATTAATTTTAAGATCGAATCGAGAGAATTATCCAAACATATATCTTCTAATATTGATACATACGAGTTTACTCTAATCGTAGATAAAGATACGATTACCGGATCCTTTTATCAAGACGAAGTGGTCTATCTAGAACCTTTGGAAGAAGTTGGATATAAAGAATATTTAAAGAATCTTATTTCCTTACCCGTTAAAAATTGGCTGGTGAAAGATTACGTAGAAATTGTCTATGAACTATTGGATTTTATGGAACAAGAAGACTATGAAGTATCTGAACTTTATGTCTTTGATCAAGAAGTCGTAATTGATGGGCCTGGGACTCTTTTTGTGGATTATAAAAAGGAAGAAGACGTATTGATTAAAAGAAGTTTTTCTACTATTCCAGAGGATGGAGAAGAAGCGAATTATTCTTTTGAAAAGTATGGAAAAAAAGAAAGGTTTCCTTTTGTATGAGTCCTAGAGAAGTTTTGGAAATTTTAAAAATTGCGGAGCGATTAAAAGATACAACGCGACATTGTTACACATCCAAAGGACGACACGAAAGTGTAGCCGAACATACCTGGATGATGAGCTTGATTGCCTTTTTGATTAAAGAAGAGTTTCCGGAAGCCGATATGAATAAGGTTCTGCATATGATCATCATTCACGATCTAGGAGAAGCTTTTACTGGAGATATCCCTGTGTTTGAAAAGAATAATGCGCATGAAAAAAAAGAAGAAGACTTGTTGATGAACTGGTTAGAAACACTAGAACCTTATAAACAAAAAGAAATGGTTTCTTTATTGGAAGAAATGAAAGAAAGAAAAACATTGGAAGCCAAGATTTTTAAGGCCATTGATAGTCTAGAAGCTTTGATTCAACACAATCTTTCGAGTCTGGATACATGGATTCCTTTGGAGTATGACTTACAAAAAGAATATGCCTGGGATCGTGTCGAGTTTAGTTCGTATTTTAAAGAATTACGGGAAGAGATTCTAAAGGATACATTAGAAAAGATCGAATCCAAATAAACAATCCATAATGGGTTGTTTTTTTTGCATAGATATGATTCACTATATATAGATATCCATCTATATAAAGAAGATACTTATGAATTTTGAAGAAAGAATTGAACAAATGTTGAAAGATATTCAAGAAGAAAAAGGATTCAATCCGATTCAAATCTTTCAAAATATCGCAAAACATCATATTTTGAATGGAGCTTGTTTACTGGTTGCTCTTAAAAATGCGGGGAAAGAATTCTATCTTGGTCCTGCACTAGAAAAAATGAAAAAAGAAGGACTTCGTATGCCAGGGGCAATGTGTGGTCTATGGGGAGTTTGTGGTGCCGTGGCTTCTATGGGTGCTGCCTTATCCATACTGGATGAGACCGGTCCTCTTTCTAACGATGGCACTTGGGGAGATCATATGCGTTTTACTTCCAAGGCGATTGAAGAAATGGGGAAAGTGAATGGTCCAAGATGCTGCAAAAGAGATGCGATGCTATCTTTTCAATATGCCATCGAGTATATCAATCAAACATACCCATATACTTTAGAATACGAGAAGCCAACCTGTATCTATTCTTCTAGAAATCAACAATGTATTAAAGAAAGGTGTCCATTCTATGACAAATAAGAAAAAAGTCGCATTTATATGCGTACACAATTCGTGTCGTTCTCAAATTGCCGAAGCCTTGGGAAAACATCTGGCATCGGATGTATTTGACAGCTATTCGGCTGGAACCGAAACAAAACCAAAAATTAATCAAGATGCCGTACGTTTGATTAAAGAAATGTATCAAATCGATATGGAAGAAAGTCAATATTCCAAATTGTACAAAGAACTGCCAGAAATCGATATTCATATTTCTATGGGATGCAATGTAGGCTGTCCACTTGTAGGGAAGGGATTTGATGACAACTGGGGGTTGGAAGATCCAATGGGCAAATCGGATGAAGAATTCATTAAGATCATTAAAGAAATTGAAAGAAGAGTATTAGAATTAAAATCAAAACTTATTCAATAGGGTAAGAAACTACCCTATTCTTTTTTTTGATTTGTGAAGTGTTTCACATATTAGATAAGGGAAGTATTAATAAAAATATATAAATCTTATTCATTCAATTGAATAATTTAGAAATCTTTAATAGAAAGAATCATATGCTATTTGTATATAAGATCTAAATGTCATATAACATATTGAAATACAATATGAATCTTGTTTTAAAAAAGAATTACTAATCATTAATATATATTATTAAGGCTGTGATTTGCAGCGAATTATAAAAAGATGAATAAGTATACATTCCAATGCGAATAAGCAGATATCCTATAAGCTTCATATTGCTTGATTTAAGCGCATTTGCGACGAAAAACGTTAAGATGGACAAATATACGTTTCGATGCAAATTAGAGCCTTATATATCGGTAAAATACATACATAAACATGCGTTAATAACTCATCTTATTATTAGATATATATTCGTATATTTAAATCTATCAAAATTACATAATATATATTATGCGAAGTGATATATATAAAGAAAAGACTACCAATTGTAGTCTCTCATAATGATTTCTCTTTTTCAAAATCTTCAATATCTAATACTTTAAAACCATTTTCCATTAATAACTGGGCAAATACACCCGAACCATCGATTAATTCTTTTGAAAAAGTCCCCGAATAGATTTGTTTGATTCCACAAGAAGGACTTCTAGATTGTAAGATGGCAAGATCTATTTTTTCATTTATTGCACTTTGTAAGGCAATCTTTGCTCCCTTACGAAATTCTTGATCACAAGAAACTCCTTCTTTATTTATGACTTCTCCATTTCGTATTTCACAAGGAATACGAGGAATCGATAGTCCTCCTAATACTTCCGGACAAACGGAAATCACTTCGTGATTCTTTAAATAAGAAAGTAGTTTTATTGACTTGTTGTTTCCTCCATTGTATTTACAATTCTCACCTAATAGACAGGCACTTACTAATATTTTCATAACTCTATTTAAACACCCACGTTCTTTGGAAATAGTAATTCGCAAACCACAATAAGAAATCCACCAACAATTTGATAATTAAAGATGGAAGCGGAATGATACTTGTAAGTAAAGATACTAAAATGGCACTACTTATCATAATTCCCACAACCAATAAGAAATACTTCTCTTTCGTCTTAAAGTCCGTATGATCGGCATCAAAGACCATTTTACGATTAATTAAGTAATTCAAAGTAGAAGAAACAATACGAGCTGTGACTGTTGCCAACAGAATGCTGTATTTTCCCGTAAAAATACCCGTGCAGAAGAAAGAATAAAGAAATAAATCCAATACCGAACAAGCTCCGGAAGAAGCTGCAAATTTAATAATGGCACTGGCAATTTCCAAGGTGTCCTTAAACGGTTTAAAATGCGTATCTTCCGCATCCCCTTCTAAGAAGTTTGTTTCAATCGCCACTTCTTTAATATCAATTTTCGCCTTTTTAGAACTCAAAAGAACGTTGGTATCAAATTCATAACGATCTCCTGGTAAGTTTAAGCAGGTTGCTGCATATTCTTTCGGAATTCCTCTGAGTCCACTTTGCGAGTCGTGAATCGATAAATCAAAGGTAAAATTCATGACTTGTGTAAAAATCTTATTTCCCCAGCGAAGACTACTTGGCCAATTGGGACTATTCATATCTCGAGCCCCTAAAATCAAATGATTGGGATGCATAGATAGCGTATAAGCAACTTTTAAAATGTCCTTATACGAAAACTTACCATCGCAATCGGCTAACACAAAACCCATTATATCCTTATATGTAATCAGACTATAGTTGATCGCATTTTTAATCGATCTTCCCTTTCCCAAATTCACATAGTGTTCCAGAAGATGTACATTACTTTTTTGAATCGAACGAAGATACGATTTATCCTCGCTTCCATCATCCACGACAACAATCGGTCCTTCCCATTTGTAAAGAAGATCGTTTAGTAAAGAAGAAAGATGTGCATCCGGATTATATGCCGGTATAACCAAAACTATATCCTTCGTATAACTTTCCATAGAGTCAGCATCTCCTTTCTACAATTCAACTTCTGTTTTATAAATCTTTTGTTGACCATTAACATCTTTAAAAACCAAGCGAACACGATAATCGGTTTGATCAATTTCATCAAAATAAGCCGTTATTTGTTGGAAATACTCCTGACAACCATTATCCATAATCATTTGATCTGCTATTTCTTTTCCTTGAGAAAGAACGAGTTTATTATATTCTTCTTGATGATTGTTCTTATACGATTCCAAATGTGAATCCAAATTATGCGCATAATCTTCTAAAAATAGTTTTTTCAAATTCACACCCTTCACCAAAATAAAGACAAAATTATAATCAGAACTGTGTTCGTAACGCAATATTTCATAAGAATGAATAGAGCGCTTGGTAATGTCCTTACAAAGCTTACGAAAAGAAGTTATCGTTTCCTGAGAAGCATTCTTTTCTTCTAAATATTGGCCAATGCTTTGTTCAAACACAAAAAATCCAGTTCCATCCTTATAATTATCTGTGACTAAACTTTGGATTCGTTTGATATCTCCATCAATAATGGAATTAAACATTTTCGTAGTGATTTGTTTACATGCCACTTCCCTCTCTTTTGCCATTCCACAACCAAATAATGAAAACGCCAAACAAAATGTGACAATTATTTTACATAACCTTTTCATAAAAAAATTATAACAGTAAAAAGCCAATTGGTCAAAATCGTGAAATTCTAAAAAAAAGATGACCCATTTGGATCATCTTGATTAAGCTCTCTTACGAGCAATAATATGAATTGGTGTTCCTTCAAAACCGAATGCTTCACGAATCTTATTTTCAATATATCGTTTATAAGAGAAGTGGAACAATTCTGGATCGTTAACAAACAATACGATTGTTGGAGGCTCTACCGAAACCTGAGATGCATAGAAAATATGTAACTGTTTTCCTTTGTGAGGTTTTGGTGGGTTGACCATTTGCGCATCCAAGATAACATCGTTTAATACATTCGTTGGTACACGCATTGTACAGTTTTCATGAACTTGGTCAATGACAGGAATCAATTGATTTACTTTTTGACGTGTTTTCGCACTTACAAATACAATTGGTGCATACGATAAATATAAGAATTGGGCACGAATTTCTTTTTCGATTTTTGACATGGTCTTATCGTCTTTTTCAACAGTATCCCATTTATTATAAACGATAATAACACCTTTTCCTGCTTCATGAGCAAGTCCGGCAACGTGTTTGTCTTGTTCACGGATTCCTTTTTCTCCGTCAATCAAGAACAATACAACATTGCTTCGATCAATCGCACTTAAGGCACGAAGAATCGAGTATTTTTCAATATCTTCGTAAATCTTTCCTTTTTTACGGATACCAGCGGTATCAATAATCATATATTCTTTACCATCGTATTTAAATGGTGTATCAATGGCATCACGAGTTGTTCCTTCGATGTTTGAAACAATAACACGGTCTTCATTTAAGATGGCATTTACCAACGAACTTTTTCCTACATTAGGACGTCCAATACAACAGAACGAAGTAATTCCATCGTATGGTTTAATTTCTTTTTTTGGAAGAACTTCCATAATTTGGTCGCAAAGATCTCCCAATCCAATTCCATGGGCTCCACTGACTGGCATTGGATCTCCAACTCCTAATTGATAGAAGTCATAAATCTGCATCAACAATTGTTCGTTATCTGCTTTATTTACAGCTAAAATAATTGGTTTGTTCGATTTTAATAATTTACGAGCAATGACCATATCATCGGTCATAATTCCTTCTTTTGCGCTTACGATAAAAATAATCGCATCGGCTTCTTCAATCGCAATATCCACTTGCATATTGATTTCGTCCGCGAAATCTTGGTCTTCAATTTGAATACCACCTGTATCTATTAAACGAAATCTTTGTGTTAACCATTCCACTTCCCCATAAATACGATCTCGAGTTACACCAGGTGTATCGTCCACGATACTCTTTCGTTCCCCGATTAATCGGTTAAATATGGTGGATTTTCCGACATTAGGACGACCTACGATAGCGACTGTCCCTCTTAACATAAAAATCCCTCCTAATCTACTTTTTTATGAATAATGTCTAAAATTGTTTGTACAACTTCATCAATAGTTAAAGAAGAAGTATCGACTTCGATGGCATCTTCCGCCTTTACTAATGGAGAAATTGCACGATGAGAATCTTGATAATCTCTTTGATTAATATCTTTTAAAATTGTTTCGTAATCCGCTTCGATTCCTTTGGAAATATACTCTTTGTATCGACGATCAGCACGAGCTTCCGGTGTTGCACTCATAAAGATCTTCACATCGGCATCGGGTAAAACGACCGTACAAATATCACGTCCATCCACGATATATCCTTTTTCAGCTGTCACTTCTTGTTGAAGCCCTACCAGCCTTTTTCGAACAGGGGCTAAAGCCGATGTTTTTGAAGCCATCATACTAATCTCATTCGTACGAATAACCTTTGAAACATCTTTGTCATTTAAGAAGACAATATCGTTGTCAAAACGAATACGAATGTCATTTACGGCTTTTTCAACCGCTTCTAAATCTTCTAAATCCGTATTTTGTTCTTTTAAATATAACGCAACACAACGATACATGGCTCCTGTATCTAAATGCGTTAATTGTAGTGTTTCAGCAATACGATCACAAACGGAACTTTTTCCAACACCACTTGTTCCATCCACAGCAATATTAATTTTCTTCATTTCAATTTACCCCATATTTGTGATCAAAAAGAAGACATAAATAGCACAAGCAAGTAGGGCAAGAAGTAAAATAACTAAGATGATATTTAAGACATTAGATTTCTTTTCATCTTCTTCAAAAACTTCTTCTTCTTCATTATTTCGTAACATAACGATATCGTCTTCTCCAGCATCGACTTTGACAATAGAAACTTCTTCTTCGTCTGTTTCTTCCATTTCTGGTTGTACTTCGCTAGATTCAATAATTTTATCTTGTACTTCTTCTTCGATAGGTTGTTCTTCTTTTGGTTCTTCGATAATCGTTGGTTCTTGAACAAGAGGAACCACTACTTCTTCGACTTCTTCCTCTTCTTCGACTTTTACTTTTTCTTTTTTATTTTTCTTTTTAAAGAATTTGAATTTTTTCTTGAAAGAACCTTCTTCTTTATCTTCTAGATTTTCAACAACATTCACATCTTCTTCATTAGAACGATTCAACATGAACTCTACGATTTCTAAATGATCTTCTTCCATATCATCGACAAAATCTTCACCTTCTTCTAAATCGTCCGAAAAGCTTTCGATTAAATCGGAAGAGTCAATAATAACCGGTTCGGAAAATTCAATACGAGCTGGTTTCACCAAAACACTAGAAATCTCTTCTTTTACAGGTTCTTCCAGTTTTGTTTCTTTTGTATCTTCTTGTGGTGCTTCTTCTTCAACAGGAGATACACGATTAATTTTTGTTAGTTTAGAAAAACGAAACAACTCATTATCTGGTTGTAAAGACTCTAAACTCGTACGAGGAAGCTTCATCGTAGAACCTAAGCGCTCTTCCTCTTCATCCATAGGTAAAATGTGATTGTTTCTACGTAGTTTTGGACTTTCTTCTTTCGTATCTAACGATTGTAAGATATTAATTTGCGTATCCGAAGAAACACGATCTCCATTTTCCATATTGTATTTTTTTACTTCCGCAAGTAAATCATCAATAACTGGTGAGGTACTTGTGGCCGATTGATTGATCGCACTCGATTGTTTATGTGGATGTACATTTTTCTTAGCGTGCGAAGATGTATTAATGGATTGATTTGAATTAGGAATTTCATTTGGATTTGTGATTACCGTTTCTAAATCAATTTTTTCACGTAATTCTTGATTTTTCTTTAATCTTGACAATTGAGCCATATAATTTGACCTCCTACTAAAATCCTATAATAGTATACTAGAAAAATCCTCGTTTTTAAAGAAACATTCCCGAACAAAATAAAAGGAAGTTTTTTTAAACTCCCTTTTTAAGAAAACTATTTTGCACGACTTGCGTAAGTTCCATCGATTGTACTAACCACAATACGTTCACCTTGGTTAATGAATAATGGAACTTTGATTTCTAATCCAGTTTCTAAAATCGCATTTTTATTGGCTGCCTTTTGTGTGTCCCCTTTTACGGCTCCTTCACATTCTGCCACTTCCAATTCAACTTTGTCTGGTAAGATAATGTCTAAGATTTCTCCGTTGAAGATACGAATGTTTACTAACAATTCAGATCCGTCTACTAAGAAATTCTTTTCGTATTCTAAACGTTCTGCAGGGATTTCAATTGTTTCATACGTTTCTGGATCCATGAACACAAAAGAAACACCATCTGTATAAGAATATGTATATTCTTTTTTATCAACAAAGGCTTGATCTACTTTTGCGGTAGGGTTATAAGAAACTTCTGTAATCGAACCTGTACGCATATTTTTTCTTTTTACTAAATATTTACCAGATAATCTTCCTTGTTTATTTTGTTGGTTAAAAAGACATAGGAATAATTCTCCATCTTCAATATAAGAAGTACCTGCTTTACATTCTTTAATTGGAATTGCCATATTGTTTACCTCACTTTTTTCCAAAGACAATTGTACTGTATCCCGTTTTCTTTGTCAAAGCCCTAAAAAAAGATAAAAGCGCATACACAGCGCTTTTATCTTGTATCGAAAGGAATCGATATGAATAAATGACTCACACACGTTTAGGAAGGATGTCTGTATGCGAGTTTTAGTAGAATATGGTTGAGCCTTACCATACTCTTTATCCACCTTTATAATAATCCTAATTTGTCATAATGTAAACCCTTACATAAAAAAATATGCAAAAAGCACAATAAAAAACAAGAAAGTGATACACTTCCTTGTTTTCGTATCAATAATTATTTATTTAAGTAAGCTTGGATAGAAGCAGCGGCTTTTTTACCAGCACCCATTGCAGAAATTACAGTAGCGGCACCAGTAACAGCATCCCCACCAGCGTAAATTTCTTCACGAGTTGTCATATTTGTTTCGTCAACGATTAAACATCCTTTACGGTTAACTTCTAATCCTTCTGTTGTTTGACGAATCAATGGGTTTGGACTTGTTCCAATAGCCACGATCATACAGTCTGCATCAATCACAAATTCAGATCCTGCAACTTCAACTGGACGTCTACGACCACTTGCGTCTGATTCTCCTAATTCCATTTTGATACATTCTACACCTGTGATCCATCCTTGGTCATTTCCAAGAACACGAACAGGATTTCTTAATAAATCAAATTGGATTCCTTCTTCCATTGCGTGTTCAACTTCTTCTTTACGAGCAGGAAGTTCGTCTAAAGAACGACGATATACGATGTGTACTTCTGCACCTAAACGACGAGCACAACGAGCAGCATCCATAGCTACGTTTCCACCACCAACAACTACACATTTCTTTGGACGTTGGATAGGTGTAGTTGAATCTTCTTTGTAGGCTTTCATAAGGTTGAAACGAGTTAAATATTCGTTGGCAGAATAAACACCTTTTAAGTTTTCACCTTCTAATCGCATGAAGTTTGGAAGACCAGCTCCAGAACCAATGAATACAGCTTCGTATCCATCTTCGATGATCGCATCGATAGAATCTGAACGACCAACTACGAAGTTAGTTACAATTTCTACACCTAATTCTTTTAAGTGAGAGATTTCTTTTTGAACGATTTCTTTTGGTAGACGGAATTCAGGAATTCCATACATTAATACCCCACCAGCAACGTGTAATGCTTCAAATACAGTTACTTGGTAACCCGCTTTAGCTAAGTCACCAGCACAAGTTAATCCAGCAGGACCAGCTCCTACGATGGCAACTTTGTGACCATTTGATTCTGGTTTTACAGCAGGAACATCGTTGTTGTTACGGTGCCAGTCTGCTACGAAACGTTCTAATCGACCAATCGCAACCGCTTCTGTTTTAATACCACGAACACATTTTGATTCACATTGGCTTTCTTGTGGACATACACGACCACAAACAGCAGGTAATGAAGAAGTTACACTAATAATTTTGTAGGCTTCTTCAAAGTTTTCATTTTTGATTTCTTCAATAAAATCAGGGATGTTTACATTAACTGGACATCCGCTTACACAAGGACGGTGTTTACAGTGTAAACAACGATTGGCTTCTTCAATCGCCATTTCTTTTGTATATCCTAAAGTAACTTCATCAAAGTTAGTGATACGAACTTCAGGTTCTTGAATAGGCATTGCTACCTTGTTTGGTGCCATATTTGCCATTATGCTACCTCCTTGCTCAATAAGTTACAAGTTTCTTCGCGTTCTTTTAATTCGAATTCTTTGTAAGCTGTATTACGAGACATTGCTTCGTCAAAATCTACTTGGTGACCATCGAAATCTGGTCCGTCAACACAAGCGAATTTCATTTCGCCATTTACTTTTAAACGACATCCACCGCACATACCTGTTCCATCAATCATGATTGGGTTCATACTTACAGTTGTTGGAATATCGTATTTCTTTGTAGTTAAACATACGAATTTCATCATAATGATTGGTCCAATCGCGATTACTTCATCAAATTTTTCACCATTCACAACCAATTCTTCTAATTTTGTAGTAACTAATCCTTTTTCTCCGACAGAACCGTCATCGCTCATTAAGTAATAGTTATCACTAACTGCTTTGAATTCGTCTTCTAAAATAACTAAGTCTTGGTTACGGAATCCAACGATAGTTGTTACATCAGCTCCAGCTTCGTGGAAAGCTTTAGCGGTTGGATATGCGATGGCACATCCTACTCCACCACCGATGACACAAACTTTTTTGTTTCCATCGATTACACTTGGTTTTCCTAAAGGACCTACAAAGTCTTGTAGTTCTTCACCAACATTTTTTCTATTTAATAACATAGTTGTTTTTCCAACAATTTGGAAAATAATAGTGACTGCTCCTGTTTCTGCATTTGAATCTGCGATAGTAAGAGGAACACGTTCTCCATCTTCATCCACACGTAAAATGATGAATTGTCCAGCTTTTGCACGTTTTGCGACAAAAGGTGCATCAATTACCATTTTTGTAACTGTAGGATTTAATTCAACTTTTTCTAAGATTTTATACATTTCATTCACCCCATTAAAATCTAGTCAGTATGATACCATAAAAAAAGACAACTGTCGATATTTTTTGAACAACTACTAACATATTCAAATACTAATATAAGAAAAAGAGAGGATAGCCTCTCTTATAGATGATCTTGAATACGGTCAAAATGAAGCATAGGTGCTTGATCGTTTCGATTTAAATTGTATGAACGATCGTTAATAAAAGCGAGTAATTGCGATTCACTTTCTGGTACATCTATCGCTTCTGTAAATAGCTCAATCGCTTTTTGTGCTTTATCAAGTGCTTTATCATACAAATCAAAGAAACTTTCGCAAGAAACTAATGTATCGTCGCAAGGATGTGTCCAAGATGAATGTTTTAAATTTGTGATGTCATACGCATCTACCGGCTTGTTAGGAACTAATAAGCCAGATAAAAGATTGACTTTATTAAGTGTCTTTTCAATTGGAAGCACGAAATCGTATTTTACACCAAATGGGTCATACAAGCATTTTTGGATAAAATACCAGTCTTGAAGGCTTTCAAAAATATGATGACCTTTTATTTCTGGCATCTCAAAAACATGGTGAGCAATTGGTACATAAATACGACAGATAGCTCTTGCTTTTTCTAAAGATACATCACAAATGTCTTTGGCTTTAAAGTCTTTTGTCGTAAGACCTGTTTTCTGTTTTAGAACAAGAGCGTCTAAACAAGATTCAAAACGATGATGCCACCAGCTTGACTGACCCTTACAATTCCCCGTTCTAAATAATACATAAGGATGCACACAAGAATCCAGTGCCCAGTGACAAAGATGTCCCCACGTATAAACAATCATATCTTCTTTGACCGAAGGGTTGTTTTCTTTTCGAATCACTGTAAGCGCCATTTGATAAAAATCGTTCACTTTATGCCGATGCATCTGGCTTCCTAGTTTTGACAAAGGAACTTTATCTTGAATTCGAGTTGGTGTTAATCCATAGAAGAAGGTAAAATCCGGTCCATTGGATCCTACTTCAAAAAGTTGTTCGTTTTCTTCAATTCGAACTCTATACTTTTGGTCAAGTTTGTCCTTCATATCTCGTGCAAATAAGATATGGGTAATAATATTAGGCATTTTTATTCTCCTTAATCAAATTTTCTAAACCATGATAAACAATATATTCGGCAAATGTATCCATCTTGCAGTATTCACGAATATCTTCACGAATGATTTCTTGCTCTTCTTGAGACGATGTCGCAAATTCACGATACGCACGTACCGCTTTTAATCCATCTTTTACCGAAAGGTCAGAATACGAGTATTCTTCTGTGAACACTGGTAAAACGCTCTTTAAAGAATAATGACCACGCATCTTATTATGATAATATTTTCCCAATTCAAACGGTTTGGATAAATCAACCATTCGGTCACAGATTTGTTTCAACTGTGAAGCATATTGTGGAAATTGCTCTGCCAGCTGCATCAGACGAAGCTTTTCTGCCCCTTCCATATTGTAAACTAATACCGTTCCATTTTCCGGTACATTTTCTAAAATAGAAAGAATAAAAGCTTCTCGACAGTCTTGTACATCAAAGAAATCTCGATGTTCCAAAGTTCCATCTTCTTGTTCAATATGCAACGAATATTGGAAACAAAGAACGTCAAATGGCTTCATTTTTGGATATGGAGGAATCGCAAAGGTATCCCATTCAAAATCTAAATAAGAGATTGGATATTGAATGCGCGATATCCATTCCTTAATCGCCAACGAATCGACAAAATAGTCTTGCTCGCTTGCTCTATATTGGGCATATTGTAAGTGAAATCCTTCAAATTTTTCTGGATCCATTTGTGAAATCGTTTCAATACCTTGATGGTATGCATCAATTTTATTTCGTGATGTTGTCAAAAATAAAATGGAGTTGTCTGGAAGCTGACTGTCATCGAAACAAACATCGTAGTAAGTACATCGTCTAGAGGCTGTACAAAGTTTGGTACGAGGCATTTCTGGCGAAGGAGAAGACAAGACTTGTTTGGTCAATTCGATGTTTTCATCCAAATCAAAATCAATGGCTTCCATATATTCTTCAATCGTCTTACCTAAATTGTTTCGTTTATTAAATAATCGATCACTTGATGACAAAAGTTTATGAACATCTAACGATTCTTCTCGAATATAATCTTTGTTTAAATATACAATTTCATTTTCTATAATAGAAATTCCACAATGCGACGCTATTTCACGATTAATTTTCATAACCAAGGCTACGTTTTCTTTTGGATAAGCACTTAAATGCGGATAAATGGCTTTGAACCCATTTTCAAGTTTGACTAATACAGGGATTTTTGTACGACAATCGTTATATGTAAAGCGAGCTTGTAAAATAACATCGTTGTTTTCTAATAAAGCCAACGTTTGTTCATTACTATCTCCCGTATTTCCGCTCACTGCATTTTCAAAACCATAATATTCCATCCAAAACTGAGAATATGGCACATCCATATGATAAAAACCTTCATAAGGAATTTTATTATATTGATTATTCCAACAAAATTTTGGACATTTTAAATTATGTAATATATCACTAACATGTATCATTTATATCACCAGCTATTCTTTATAATTTTGCGAAATAGAGAATATCATATTTCGATAATTTTGAACAACACTTTCGGGTTCAATCACCTTAACATCCTTACCCATTTGGAACAGTTTAGCAAAGAAACTATATTGATTTTCGACTAAAAATGAGTAACAAATGCTGTCTAAGTTTACTTTTTCCTCTTTAAAATCCGGACCCCATTCAATTTCCTTAAAGGTCGGGATAGCTTTTAGGGAAACTTCCACAACGACCTTTACAAAGTTCGCTTTGACCAAGTGATTCTTTCCTACATAGTTTTCAATATGGAAATTGTTGTCGCGTAAGTATTTACGTTTAGATAACTTACAATCCAACATACGCTGATCGCTCAAACGATAGTTACGATAATCGTTTCGTTTTAAGGAGAATCCTAACATATAATAAGCACTATCGTAGTGTAAGATTTCATAAGGTTCGACAAGATACGTTTCTGCTTCATCCGCATTCACCTTACGATACGTAATTTCTACACATTGTCCTAATTGAATCGCTTTCTGACACGTACGAAGCATTTCTTCTTCTTTCTGACTAATTCTAGTAGCATCGCTGGATACAAAGAATGTATCGTGTCTTTTTTTGTCATAGGAAGTATTTAAGACTTTATCAATAGCATCGTTATAATGTTTCATATTCACAATATCGTGTCGTGAAGAAAGAAATGTACGCGAATCTATCAAAGCTTGTTTTTCTTCATCACTAAGAACGGGTGAAGGTAAAATATGCTTATCCATCAAAGAATACCCTCCATATCTTCCCTTTGTTTCTTGGATATAGAATCCACTTTTTTCAATTTCCGTACGATATTCACGAATGTTTCGTTTATTCGTTTCTAAAGCTGTTGCCAACTCGTTAGAATTCATAGTTCCACGCGCATTGAGCAACATTAACATTTTTATACAAGATGATGTTTTTGACATAAACAATCCTCCTTAGAGTCCCTAATTTCTTTAAGTATAATATATATAAATAAAAAATGACATATAAAATGTCATTTTAATTGCGCTTTTGTTTCTTTTTCTTTAATTCGCATTTTTGCGTCTTCTTTAATAATTTGATACAGACAAGAACTAATTGGAATGAATAAGATCATACCAAGGATACCAGCAACATGTCCACCAATCGTAATGGCAACAATGATATACATAGGTGGTAAACCAACGGATTTCCCTACTACATTAGGATAGATTAAATTTCCTTCAATTTGTTGGATAATCACAAACATAACCATAAAATAGAGAGCACCTACAGGCGATTGAATGGCAATGATCAATGCGGAACATATACCTCCGAAAAAGGCGCCAAACATTGGAACAAGAGCACAAGCGCCAAAAAGAACACCGGCTAAGAATGCATATGGTAGATGAAGGAGGGCGCTAGCTATGGTGATTAAGGTTCCTAATATTAAACATTCTAAACAAGTACCACTAATATAAGCTGTAAAAGTAGAAAGGACAATATCAATCCCCTTATTCACGCGAAGATATTCTTTTTCTGGCAAGTAAGCTCTTAATATTCCATGCATTTCCTTAACCATCAATTCTCGATTAAAAAGAACGATGATTGAAAACATAACGGAAATCAGAATTTGTAAGCCAGTATTAAACGTCGTACTAATCAAAGACATAATACTTGTAAAAATATTGGTCATTTGATCGTTACCCAACATACTTAAGAAACCGTTTCCTTCGCTAGCTGCACCAGAAGCAAATAGGCTTTCGTTTATTTGTCGTAACCAATCGTGAATTGAAGGATAATGTCTTGTCACCTTTAACAACCATTGATAGATATTATTAAGCGCAAAAGGAAGATTCATAAAAATACTCTGTATCGAATTATAGATTTGCGGCAAAATAAATATCACAAAAATTGATAAGATAATCGCCAAGAAGAATATAGATCCTATATTGGCAATCGTCTTAACTCGTTTTGAAAGCTTCAAATGAAAGACTCGTATAATAAATCCGCGTATTTCTTTGGCGATGACATCCAGGATAAAAGCTAAGATCAAGCCGATAATAAAAGGAAGAATGATGGAAAAAAACCATCGTAGAATGGAAAGAATTTTCCCAAAATATAAAATAACCATCACAATGACCGCACTAAAAACAATCACATTTTTTAATAAAATTTCCTTTTGTTGATATTCTTCAGATAATTTTTTCATAATACTTTACCACTAGTACAATTATACGTTCTCAAAAATATGTATTCAAGATAAAAAAATATTTGAAAAGAAGCTAACACATATATTAATATATACGATATGATAGGTCTTCTATCAGAAATATAAACTCTTCTATACATACCCATACAAATAGAAGAAATAACTCAAGAAGGAGTACCCCGATATGAAAATTGTAGATGAATATTTTGCGTGTGATGTGTTTTCTTTAGCCGCTATGCAAAAATATCTACCAAATGTTGTATACAAACAAATGGTAGATGTAATGGAAAATGGAAAAGAACTTCCTAAAGAAATCGCAGACACTGTCGCAAACGCCATGAAAGACTGGGCTATTGACAAAGGAGCCACTCACTATACACACTGGTTCCAACCTATGACTGGTTCAACAGCTGAAAAACACGATGCTTTTATCAATCCAGCTGGACCAAACCGTGTCATTAGTGATTTTAGAGGAAAAGAATTGATCAAAGGTGAACCTGATGCCTCTTCCTTCCCTAGCGGAGGAATTCGTTCCACTTTCGAAGCCCGTGGATATACAGCTTGGGATCCAACAAGCTTTGCCTTTGTACGAGAAAAAACTCTATATATCCCTACTCTATTCTGTGCTTATAATGGTGCAGCCTTAGACAAAAAGACTCCATTATTACGTTCTTTAGATGCAATCAATAAATCTTGTCTTCGCTTATTAAGAAACATGGGATACGATGTTCACAAAACCGATGTAACCGTAGGTCCAGAACAAGAATATTTCTTAATTGATGAAAACGTTTATAAAGAAAGATTGGACTTAGTCGTTACAGGAAGAACCTTATTCGGTTCCAACCCTGTAAAAGGACAAGAATTAGACGATCACTATTTTGGAAGCATTGAGAAAAAAGTGAAAGCTTTCATGGACGAAGTTGACGAAGAATTATGGAAATTAGGAGTTTATGCCAAAACAGAACACAAAGAAGTAGCACCTTGTCAATTTGAATTGGCACCTGTTTTCTCTTCTGTAAACCTTGCCAATGACCAAAACCAAATCATGATGTCAACACTTCAACGTGTCGCAAAAAATCATGGTTTAGTATGTTTATTACACGAAAAACCTTTTGATGGAGTCAATGGTTCTGGTAAACACGATAACTGGTCAATCAGTGCCGATGGACTTGGTAACTTATTAGATCCAGGAAAATCCCCTAAAGACAATATTCGTTTCTTAACGATTCTAGCAGCTATCATCAAAGGGGTTGATGAATACCAAGATTTATTGCGTCTATGTGTCGCAACCGCAGGAAACGATTATCGTTTAGGAGCCGATGAAGCACCTCCTGCCATTGTTTCTATCTATTTAGGAGATGAATTATCCGCTATCTTAGAAGCTATTGAAAAGAAAGAAGAATACGAAGATACAATCACAAGAAAACTTAAATTAGGTGTTTCTTCTCTTCCACAAATCTCAAAAGATAGTACAGACAGAAACCGTACATCACCATTTGCGTTTACAGGAAATAAATTTGAATTCCGTATGTTAGGTTCAGCATTAAATATTGCTTGTCCAAATACATTCTTAAATACAATTTTTGCTGAAGAAATGGACTATATTTCGGATCAATTGGAAAATATGGAATATGAAGATGTTGATGAAGCTTGCGAAAAAATCATTCGTCGTATCTTAAGACAACACAAACGTATCTTATTCTCAGGAAATGGATATAGCGAAGAATGGCGTCAAGAAGCTAAAGAAAGAGGTTTATTAGAACTTCAAACAACAGCCGATGCCCTTCCTCATTACACAGACGAAAAGAACGTAGCTTTATTTAAGAAACATCATATTTATACATTTGAAGAATTACAAGCACGTGAATCCATTCTATTAGATAACTATTCTCAAGTGACTCGCATTGAAGGAAAAACAATGATTCATATGCTTCGTAAACAAATTCTTCCAGCCGTATTCAAATACGAAGAAAGTTTAGCCAATATCATTCGTACGAAACGTTCGGTTGGATTAACCGCTTCTATTGAAGAAAAAATTCTTTTCAATATCAACAATCCATTGGAACAAATTGGTCAACACATGGAAACATTAGAAGAGTTATTATCAAAAACTCAATCAAGTTCTGTTGAAAAAGCTCGTTTCTGTGCCGATGAATTGATTCCGGTTATGAAAACAATTCGTCAATTAACTGACGAAATTGAAAAGAACGTTTCTAAAGAATTCTGGCCAATCCCAGACTATAACGATATTTTATTCAAATCTATGATTTAAAAAAGAAATCCTCCAGTTTTTTTGGAGGATTATTTTTTTAATATATGAAATTGAAGCTGAACATCAATCTTTTGATTCGTAATAAAAGAAATTTCATCGTGTTCTAAAGGAGCGTATGTGATATTACTAAATACATCTTCTCCCTCGTTGACAAATATTTCAATGCACTGACGATCCACCAATACACGAAGTTTTGTCTTTTCATTATGTGAATATAATACTTTTTTACGAACATGGATTGTATCGCACACATTCCCATCGTAAGTACGATCGATTGTTAGTGTATTGTTGTTTTGGGAATACTCGATTAAAAAATAAGAATCCTTTCCTTTTGCCACTTGAATAGAAAAAACAAGATTTTTTTGATTCAGAAAAGAAAGTTCCAAGTCAAAGTATCTTCCTCTAACTTCATCCAATTGAACTTCACCATCCATTGTAGTCTGTAAAGAAATGTCACTATGATAGTAATTACGAATCTCCTCTATTGGATTTTGAACAATACGAGTTCCTCTTTTCTCTAATACACGAGGAAGTGTCAAACAACCATATAAAAGCTTGTTGGCATGCTCAAATTGAGCTGTGTTCCAGTTTTGCATCCATCCGATTAATATGCGTCTTCCTTTTTTATCCAAAATCGTTTGGGGTGCATAAAAATCCAAACCATAATCTAGATTTTGACAAGTTTCTTTTTCAAAGATATTCGTTTCCCGGTTCCATGTTCCTAAAAAGAGAGCACTGACATGACCACTCGAGAACTCATCCTTAATAGCTTTAACTGAACAAGGGTTGACAATCAACACATCTTTGTCTTCTAATGAGAAGAAATCTGGACATTCTAACATCGTACCAAAGTTCTCTGTATTACGATAGAATGTAGAAACAAATTCCCAATGATGTAAATCCTGGCTCTGATAAAGTAAGATACAACCTTTCTGATTTTCATCTTTGTTCCCTATAACAGCATAATAACGATTGTCTTCTTTCCAAATCTTTGGATCTCGAAAATCTATCGTACTATTTCCTTGAGGAACATCCTGTGAACATATTATAGGATTCTTGTCAAATTTTTTATAGTGTATCCCATCTCCTAAAGCTAAGCTTTGTTCCTGTTTTCCATCCGCATTGACACTCGTATACATTAGTGCATGTTCACCACTTTGTAGTGTAATGGCGGTTCCAGAAAAACAACCATTTTTATCATATGTTTGATCGGGTGCTAAAGCTATATCTCTATACTCCCATGATAATAGGTCTTCGGATACTACATGACCCCAGTGCATGGGTCCCCAGTTTGTACTATATGGATGATATTGGAAAAACATGTGATACATATCTTTATAGACAGAAAATCCATTTGGATCGTTAATCCATCCTATTTTTCCCGTAATATGAAATAAAGGTCTTTGACTATCTGCCAAACCTGCATGTTCCTTTTCATACAAAATGACTTGTTCTAAAATACTACTCATGTAAATTACTCCTTATTACTTTATTATCTTTATTATGCACGAAAAAAGACTGTAGTGAAAAGAATTTTCAATACAGTCCATTTGTATTATGCAACTTTTTTATCTTTAGCACTGTCTACGACAAAACGGCTAGCTTTATAACGTGCGAAGTCATTTTTTAAATCTTCCACGTTAATTTGTGCTTTAACCATTTCTTCGGAAACACCATTGGATTGAGCAATCAATTTGATTTGTTGTTCAACTTCTTCATCGCTAGAAGCAATTCCTTCTAATTTGATAATTTCATCGATAATAGCTTGGAATTTAGCTTGTTTTTCCGCAGTTGGACGAAGTTGTTCTTCCAATTGTTCCATTGTAGCACCCATCATTTGAAGATATTGTTCTAACATCATTCCAGATTGCGCTAATTGTGCACGCATGTGGTTTACGTGTTGTTCTAAAGAAGTTTTTACATCCGCTTCTTCCAATTTCACTTCACTATCCGCAATGATTTGATCAAAGATCATATCTTCGATTTTCATTAAGTCTTCTTGTGAGTGTTTTAATTTTAATTGTTGTTCAATACGTTCTTTTAATGCATCGACTGTTTGAATATCTGGTGCATCAAAACTTTTTACGAATTCATCGTTTAAAGTGGCAGGTGTTTTCTTTGTGATTTTGTGTACTGTTACTTTAAAAACAACAGGTTGTCCCGCTAATTCAGCCGCTTGGTATTGTTCAGGGAAAGTTACATTTAAGTCACGAGTTTCTCCTTTTACCATACCAACCATTTGTGATTCAAAACCAGGAATAAATTGTCCAGATCCGATTGTTAAATCGAAACCTTCCCCTTTTCCTCCATCAAAAGGAACACCATCTTTGAATCCTTCAAAATCGATTGTTGTTGTGTGGCCTTCTTCTACTGGACCTTCCACTTCTTCCACGATTGGATTTTGAGCAACAATCGCATCCAATTCCGCTTGAATTTCTAATTCTGTAACAGGTGCCATTTCGATATCGTATTCAACACCTTTGTAGTTACCTAATTTAATAATTTGGCTCATTTTTATTCTCCTTTTTTCAACGATTGCATTTTATCATGAAGCTAGTAGAAACTCAAATAATACATATTCTACTTCGCATAAGATATGTTATGTAACTCCCTCCTCGAATATATAGGAAAGATTAAAACGAACAACAGGATACCACAAAAAAATGGCTAGTGGTACGTAGCCAAATTTTTGTGTTTTTTTGAAGAGAGAGTTAATAATTCAAAAACTTTAAGCTTTTGATGGAATCATAATACGATATGGAAATCGCTAAAATATTTTAATTTTGTGTGAAATCATGTTTAAGTAAAACAAAATATTTAATCTACTTAACTATTGAAATACACGGTTCACTCGTTTCAATTATTCTATACAAATGATATACTTTGTATAAGAAATGAGGTATACCTATGAGTTCTTTTAAAGATTTACGTATTGTTGATAATTTTTACCAAACATCTGCCTTCTTCCCTATGCCTACTGTTTGTATTTCAACGATTAATCCCGATGGTAGCTTAAACATTGGATCGTATTCTCTATGTTTTCCATACTATATCGCAGGAAAGGATCGTTATGCGATGCTTTTAGAAGCTCGAAATAATTCAAACACAGGCATGAACATTCTTCGTACGCACAAATGCGCTATTAACTTTATCACCGACGAAAAAGAAACGTTTAAAGAAGCCGTTCGATTAGGCTATCCAGGTCCTTCTGCTGAAAAAATGAAAGATTTAAAATTTAAAATGGAAAAAGGATTGGCCGATCCAGACGATCCATTAAGACCACCTGTTATTAGCACAGCTTACCAAGTATTTGAATGTACGTGGGCAGCTGAATTAGAACACGCTGATAAATTTAGAGTCGAAGATATTGACGATGGACATCCAGGGCCATATAACGATTTTAATGGAATTACTTCCAAATATGGAGCTCACTTTATTTTATATATCGATAAAATCCTAATGAAAGAAAAATACTATAACGCCATTGTAAATGGTGTGACAAAAAAAGATTTCCCACCAGTACCCGTGGATTATGGCTATAGAGATTCCACGAATTTCTGGTATACAAGATTCCCAAAATGGACAACACCTATTGCGGAACCAATTCCTGCACCAAAAGAAGTCGATATCGCTTCTATACGATACGCTGCCAATCGTTGTGACGATACAATACGACTCACCGATGATGCACTAGAAAACTTCGTTAAAGTCCCTAGACCATTCTTAAAAACCGTTTTAAATGGATGTGTGGCCTGGGCTAAAGAAAATAATGTCACATTAATTACCGATGAACACGTCAAAATCATTAATGATAAACGCGCAAAAGAAAAAGGTAAATAAAGGAGGAAGTCAATTGACTTCCTCTTATTTGTGTTCTTCTAAGTAACGAATAGCTAAATGCGCATAATAAGCAGGCCCTGTTTTTAATATTTCTTCGTTAAAAACAACCTTTGGATTGTGTTGGGCAAAACATTCTCGTCCATCCATAAAACCAGCCGAAAGATACATATATGTTCCAGGAACTTCAGAAAGAATATACGCTAGATCATCACTAGCTCCTGCATGTACGCCGTTGTATGTTGGTACATTCGGTGTTAATTCTTTAATATATGACATAAAAGCTTTTGTGTTTTCTGGATCGCAAATTAGCGGTGGTGTTCCACTTGTCATTTGGATTTCGGCTTCGGCTCTAAACGCTTTTGCCGTATAATCACACACTTCTTTCATACGAGCAAGAATAAATTCCCTTTGTTCCTTATTATCGCAACGAAGCGTTCCATACATCTTCGCAATTTCTGGAATGATATTTCCAGCATCTCCGGCTTCAATCTTACCAAAAGTTAGAACATTGGAACAATCCGATTTGACCTCACGAGCTAATAAGCTTTGTAGATTAATTAAAATATGAGCCGCAACATTAATAGGATCAATACCTGATTCTGGAAAAGCCCCATGACAACCTTTTCCCTTTACTACAATAGTAAAATTATCACTCGAATTCATCATTGTACTGGAATCGTTATACATGATCATTCCCACTGGCATTTGCCCAGAACTAACATGAAAAGATAAACATACATCTGGTTTTGGTTCCAATAAGCCATTTTCAATCATGTTCTTAGCACCCATAAAAGTTTCTTCACCAGGCTGGAACATCAATTGCACACGACCTTGTAAATCTTGTTCCTTTTCTTTAAGAATCTTGGCAGCCGTCAGTAACATGGCTCCGTGCAAGTCGTGTCCACAAGTGTGCGCATAATCATTTTTCGAACTAAATTCCAATCCACTTTCTTCTTTCATAGGAAGAGCATCCACATCCGCTCTCAACAAAATAGTTTTTCCAGTATCGTTTCCTAAAAAAACGACAATCCCCTTACCGCATCGTGTTGAAGAAATACTCATTTCTGATAATTTTTCTTCAATATACTTCATAGTATTTTCTAAATCCAAATTCACTTCTGGATTTTGATGAAAATAGCGACGATGCGCTACTGTTTCTGAATAAAGTTCTTCACTTCGTTTTAAAATTTTCATAAAAATCTCCTTTAAAAGTCATTAAAACTAAACGAATACGATTTGGAATAATCCACATCGATACAAATATCCAAAGTTAATTTCTCTAAATTAAATACACAAGACCATTGTGTTCCCCAGTCTCCATTCCAAACAGAAACTGCATCTTCAAGAAGCATCATAGCCTGTTTTTCATCGATAGCTTCTTTTTTTAAACCTTCTTTGACAATGTCATATCGTTCTTGTCCAATTCCGAATCCATACTCTTTTCCAGGCGCTAATTGGAAATTGGTTGCACAGTTATCTTCCACAACCACCATTTCATTTTCAACCCATTCCACAACCCGACTCTTTCCAGATTTGTCACAAATAAAGAAATGATATGGATAATTAAAGTCCGAATGAATATCATAAGTGGCAAGTAGTTCCGTTGCTTCTTCTACGCTTTGACACGTATCCAAGATAAGACGAGGCACATTATAGATTAATAAATCTGGCTTGTTTTGATCTTGATGAATTTCTTCTGTTTCTAACTCTAATATCGCAATTCCAAGACCTTTTTCATTCATACCTTCTAACGTTACAACTGGACTGGCTAAGGAAGTAATACGCCCTAATAGTGAATCGGCTGGGCAATCTTGATCCACACCAATAAAGCTTAAATCAGCTACCCCAATGGATTTATATCCATTTTTTGGTTGCGAAAAAATAACCATTGGCTCGGTTGTATCGTAATCGTAGTTTCTTCCAAAAATCGAGTCTCCCTCTTTATTTTTCGCAAGAAATGTCGTACAACCAAATTTTGTTTCATCCGCTTCAATCGGATAGCCAAAGAACAGATTTTTTGAAATCCATTGTTCTAATTGAGAAGCAGAAGAAAGATTGGCATTACGTAAGCTTTCAAGTTTATAATCTGCTTGATAAACCATCGTATACAAGCCTTGGTCACTTACTTTTTTCACACTACAAATAGTGCGTAGCTGTGGCATAAGATATAATCCTAACAAACACAATAAAAGAAAACATACAATACATACATTTCGAATTATTTTTTTCATAATAAATCTCCTATAAAAAATATATCATTTTCAGAGAAAAGAAAAAAGAGCTAGACAAATCTAACTCTTAATAATGTCATATGCTTCAATTTGTTCCAGATTCATTAACTCTTCTGGATTCATTAGAATCTGATATCCTAGCTTTCCACCACTAAACATAATTGTATCGTACAAAATTGCTGTTTCATGAATGAATGTCGGATATTTCTTTTTCATAGCCAATGGACAAGTGGAGCCACGAATATAACCAGTTACTTTAGGAATCTCTTTCACTGGAATCATATCAATCGATTTTGCGTGAACTAACTTTGCAGCCTTTTTTAAATCCAGTTCTTCTTTGACAGGCACCATAAACACAAAATATTCTTTTTTGTTCGATACTGTCACTAAAGTCTTAAAAACCTGTTCTGGATCTTGTTCTAATAAACGAGCAACACTTACCCCATCCAATGCTTCATTGTTGTGCGGATATTCTTTAACTTCATATTGTAGATGTGCGGCATCTAAAAGACGCATCGCATTAGTTTTTTCCAACTTCATTTGTTTCGCTTCCTAACAATTCTCTGGCAATCTGCAATTTTGTTCGAGAATGATCCATGGCTTGTTTTTCAATAAAACGATGGGCTTTTTGTTCGGACCAATGATATTGTTCCACCAACAACAATTTTGCACGCATAATCACTTTCTCATCTTGTAGTTTTTTCTTATGCTTGGCAATTTCATTTTCTAATTGAATAACTTTCTTTTGATGCGCTATCACAAAGTTGATACTTTGATAAAGAACTTGTTTGGTACTTGGCATCGAAACGACAAAAACACCACATTCTCCTACTTGATATAAAACTTGATCATAAATCGCATTTTTCACTAATAAAATAACACCAACTTGTGTGCTAATCGCAATTTCTTTTGCTCCACGAGTACCCATCTCGTCCGCAGCTGGCGTTTGAATAATCACAAAATCAAAGCGTTCATTTCTTAATTCTTGTTTCGCTTCCGATATAGAAGCTACTTGCACTATAGATTGTAAATTCGAATTTCTAAGAATTTCTTTAAACAGAGATAGCGCATTCGATGAATTGGAGACCAAAATTACTTTCATCGGATGCTCCTTCCTATTTACAATATGTATCTATGATAATATCTGGAAGATATTTTTTGATAAAAGAACTATTCTTACAAGTCTTCTTTGCTTCGTTGATTGTTTCAGGCAGTTTTTTGAACTCATTTGGCAGTTCCATATGATTTTGAATACCGTCTAGACCAGCATAAAGAATCAACATAAACGCAATATATGGATTACACATATTGTCGGCCGAACGAAGTTCAAAATGTTTCTTACCATCCAACGTGTTTGGAAGTAGTCGAATAACTTGTTGACGATCGGATTTGGAATACCCTATTAAACCAGGTGCCTTTTGTAAGCCAAAACGACGATAGCTTTCTTTAACCGGATTTAGGAATAAGGTCATTTCTTCAATATGATGAAGAATTCCTGCAATAAAAGATTCCGCTTGTTCGTTAATAGTTAACTTAATTCCCATTGAGTTCCCTGGAAATTTTTCCATTGGTTTTGGCGAAAAGTCCGCATATAAACCATTGGCTTGTGCTACAGTACGCACTACCCATTTAAACGTTGCTGCTTCATCGGCTGCTAATAAGGCAGGTGATGAATGAAAGTCAATTTCATTTTGACCAGGGCCTGATTCATGATGTGAACTCTTAGGTCCTAAACCCATTTGATCCATGTAGAAACAAATCTGACGACGAACATCTTCTCCCTTATCTTCTGGGGCAATATCCATATATCCCGCATAATCCAATGGAATCTGACTAGGGCTTCCATCTTCTTTTTGGTGAAATAAATAAAATTCAAACTTCGAACCAAAAATAACTTCAACACCTTCTTGACTGGCTTTGCGAATCGCCTGTTTCAATAAGTAACGAGTATCTTGAAGATAATGCTCTCCATCGGCTGTAAAAATATCACAATACATACGAATTACGGTTCCATCAAAGGATCTCCATGGCACCGAACACATCGTACTTGGGTCCGGGACTAAATATAAATCAAAAATGTCTTCACTCTCAAAGACACTACTTCCATCAATAGAAATTCCTTGGTCAAACGCTTTATAAATTTCCGATGGTTGTATTGAAATGTTTTTTTGTTTCCCATACACATCAAAAAAAGTTAAACGAATAAAACGAACGTTTTCTTCTTCGATAAAATTTAAAACATCTTCTCTTGTATACATAAATACCTCTCTTTCAATCATTCCTGAAAAAGTTATACATGATTTTTCAAAATGTTTCAATGAAAGATTATTCTTTTATACGATTCCAATTTGCCCATAAACAAGTTTCAATTTCCTCATAGGAAGAACAATCTTTTCGTCCTAGGTGATCGGCTTTGGCTAGAAGCAATAGATCTTCTGGAAATAAAGCTTCGCTAAAAAGTTTTCGATACGCTTTTTCTTTTCCTCCTAAATAAAAAAGTGCATTTGGACGCATATGCAGTTTGACCATGTTCAATACATACTCATTCATTTTTTCATCCACAGTCATTCGAACAAGTGCCTTCTTTATTAACTGTAATTCAAATTCATGACCAATCGAGCGTATTCTTCCAGTCTCATCAATGGTTGTCTTAGTAGCTTTTCCATAATCATGTACTAGTGCCGATACCATATAGTAAAATGGATATTGTGCTTTCGATTTTAGTTTTGCTCCTTGATCCAAAACCATCATCGTGTGGATCCAAACATCCCCTTCTGGATGAAATTGAGGGTTTTGAGGAACGTCAATCAATGCTACCAATTCTGGAAAATTTTCTTTTAAAAATTCATTATTTTTTTCTTTTTCAAAATAAATTGATGGTTGTTCTGCATTAAGTGCCATATGCAACCAATCTATAGCTTTTCTTTCCATTTTTCCTTCCTCCTTTTCTGATAGAAAAATTGAATCTGTATAGGTATGATGGATAGAAGAAGGAAAATCGTTTGTATGAAAAGAAGTCCTACAAAACGAGTTTTATGCTCCATAAACCAAAAAATATAAATACTTAAGGCTAAAGATACAATACCCATGCTTGTCCATAAGATACCTATTTGTTTCTGTAATCGAATTTTATTCTGGATAAGAAAAAAGATACCTAAGACAATCATTACCATTGGCAGTGTAAACAACAATATGAACATATCTGTCCTTTCTAAAAAAAGCACCTAAACAGGTGCATTTTACTAAAATAATTTTTGACTCAGCTTTCGCATAGGAAGACGAATTGGTTCCAAACTATATTTCGTCTTGGGAATAGCGAAAACTATATCTGGAAACATCATTTTAAAATCATCCCATTTTTCCTTATGTATACGAATATACGAATCCACCCCATCAATCTGTACATTTCCCTCAGAAATCCAGATGTATTGCCCATCAAAATATTCCACAAATCCGACATGGCCAAAAGTAGGATTCGAAGCTTCTTTTTCAATGGAAAAAACAGATCCAGTAGTTGGAATGACACTTAGGCAAAAGGATGAAGAATGAGTCTGAGCAATTTCTTGTGCGTTATATTTTCCATGACTTCTTGCACCACTGTCGTAGCCATAGAATTGATAAAAACGAGACCAAGCAAAATAGGTACATTGTCCCAAGGAAAAAGGATTTTCGTTATAAGTAAAAACATCCCAGTTATTGGTAATAAAGTTTTCTTCTAAAATGGAGGAATATACATCTCCCCTATAGCCTTCCAATAAAACGGGTTCCATGTTCTCTTCTTCCAAAGAAGGGTTCTCGTTTTCTTCCATAGTTGTTTCTGGTTCAGGATCGTTCCATGTTTCTTCTTGGGCAAAAATAGGCATGGAAAACATTCCTACCATAAGATAAAATGACAAAATCAAAGGAATTTGTTTCATCGAATGCATTCTCCTTTACATTTTGTCATAGTTAAAGATCCATTTGTATTATACCATTTTTTATCAAAAATATTAAGATTCAATCGTTTTATCTAAAAAGTACGTGGCTTCCATATCCGCTGTACTTAACGCAAAAGCCAATGGAAAATGCTCAAAAGTATATCCCACATTGTTTTTTGGGTCGTCATTTGAAAATCCCATATGATAACGAATCGCAAAAGCTTCTTCTCGAGAAAGCTTCATAAAAGGTGTAATCATATAAACACTCTTTTCGCCATGCCCATAAGGCATCTTGTCATCAAACTCATAATATGGCACTTGCACCCATTCCCCATTGATTTTTTTATTACGGGTACTTTCTTTATAGACGTTGATCTTACAAACATCGTGTAGTAAAGCGACTAAGGCAATGGTTTCATCCGAGTATTTCATACCATATACATCTTTTACACGATTTCTCGATAAATAATCTTTCAAACATTCATAAACATGAATCGAATGTTCTGCCAAGCCACCACTATAGTTTCCATGAAAACGGGTACTGCAAGGCGCTGAAAAGAAATCCGACTTAGAAGAACATAAATAGTTTAAGAATTCTTTCGCTCCATCTCTATGAATATTCTGATTGTATATTTCAATAAATTGTTCTTTTACATTCATTATACTATCTCCATATAAAAAAAAAGCCCAAGGATGTGATTTTCCCTGTATATACAGGTGGGTGACCTGCGAATATAATTAGGATCCCCAACCAATGGAAGGGTCTTCAACACATATAAACGACATCCGGTCTCCCAAGGTCACAATTGTGGAAAAATATGTATTCCTTGGACAAATATATTGTAGAAAATATTTTGTTTGAATGCAAGAACAATCCTAAGCTTTATACAATTATTTTACAAGATGCGATTCAAGTTCTACCGTTAAGTGATTATAAGGAATGCTCCATTCACTTTGGTCGTATACTTCTAAAATCACGTCGTTAATCTTTCGCTTTATCGCTGGAAGTTTCATCTTATCTTCGATTTCAACACGAACTCTTTGATTAATCAAAGAATCTAGAAATTCAGCAGTTCCATCGTATCGACATAAGGAAATGCCTTCTATCAAAGAAATCTTTCCAACCATTATTTTGATCATTTCATGACACGTTTTTAAATCCATCTCGTAAGAAAAAGGAATGTTGTAGAAGATTACATTGGAAACAATTTCTACGGTTGCAATCTCACGATTTGAAATCGTAACAATATTTTCAGTATACAATTCCTCAATACGAGTAGTATATAAATCTAAATTTTTAACTCTTCCAACATAACCATTTATTTTTACTACATCTCCAATCACAAAAGGACGATTGATTAAAATATTAAACCCAGAGATCCAGTCTTTTAGGGCATCTTGTAAGGCAAAACCTACAACGATCCCAATAACACCTAAGGCTGAGAATACAGAAGAGACATTCACACCATGTAGTTGTAAAACAAAAAACAATAAGAATAAGCAGATGGTAAAGCGTAATACGTTATAGATCATAATTAAGTTATGCGATGTTTGAATACTATAATCGTGACTTCGGATGTAGTTCTTTAACCATCGTCTAGATTTCTTAAATAAGACCACTCCGACTAAAAAGGAAGCGATTGTAATATAAGGAATGGAAGATAAAAAATAATCTTTAATGCTCAAAATAAAATTTTCCATAAACATCATCCTTTCTATTTCGCACACATTTTATGAAAACATGCGATCACTTCTTCATCGCTTAGATTTTTAAGAACTTCCTGATCAAAAGAAGAAGTAGAGAAAACTTTTTCTAGCTCTTTAGATAATAATGAAATTTTTAGACTTCTCAGTTTTGGATAATGTCGAGGTGTTAAAATGAATGGTTCCCCAATCTTGGCACCTATACTTCGAAAAGAAAGAACATCCCAATAATATTCACTTACAAACGAATTTGCATAGACATCTTCATTATGAAGGCCATGTTTCAAATGCACAGATATTGCCAAATTCCAATTTTCTAATTTTTCAACAAATGTCGAAAGATGGAGAAGCGTTTCTTTTTCTAACACAAACTCTTTTTTATTCTTAAGAAGAATTTCTAAATCTTCTTTGTAGAAAAATACATTTTCAATTTCGACTTCCAATTTTGGACAATCTTGATAAAGCATCGATAAGAGCTTTTCTTTCCAAGCCACGATATCTTCTTCTTTTGTAAAGGTAAAAGTATCCCCAAAGATTTCTTTCCAAGTTGGAAAATCGGCCTTTAAAGAAATATGAAGATTGTCATGACTAATAAAACTTCCTTTAAATTGTGCTTTTTCCCAAACATTATCTCCATAAATTCCATAATCGACCCCTTGACAACTATCTGAAAGTACAATGGCATAAGAACCATTGTTTGTTTGATTGATTTTTTCAAAAAGAGATCGATTATAAAGATTTTCCTTAGTTTTCCCTTGAAAATATGTTTGGATATGTACAAAATCCCCTATTTCTTCAATAGAAAAAAGTCCAACAGGGATTTCTTTGTTTAACTTTAAATTAGAAATCATAAGCTTAACATCCGTAATCAAGTCTTTAGATTCTTTATTAATTTTGAAATAATGTCTAATAGATTGATAATTTCTCATATCACCTACGCCTCCCTTTTTAAAGATATATAATCATTTTACACACCTTTTTTATTTGTGCAAGTCACTTATTCTCAAGAAGACTGTACAAATCGACATATTAGTATGCCAATTAAGAAACAAAGTACAGTAAAAAAGAAGCATAGTAATAGGTAAAAAATGAATAAAATTACCTCTCTAAAGTAGAAACAAAACAAAAATAGAAGTAAAAAACAAGCTTCAAAACATACGATTTTTCGAATACACTGAATACTTTTCTGTTTAGAAAATATTAAAACTGGTAATACTAATAATAAAATAGCGTACATGAGATAACCTCCTTTGGTAAAGAAAGGATATCTTTCATATATGCATATATTATGTCAATTTAAAAAAGGAGCACTATGCTCCTTCTTATTACTTAATTGAACCTTGATCGTCTACTTTCGCTTTTTTAGTAGCTGGCATTTTCGAAGTATCGTTACTAATTACGATTTTACCATCTTTAATGTCTTGTACTAATTTTGCGTAATCTTCTTTTGTGAAAGTATCACAGAATTGTGTAGAAGCCGATAATCCAACATAGTCTCCATCGATTCCTAAGT
>JAUNDJ010000009.1:30700-41782 GCA_030526175.1 Bacillota bacterium | reverse complement strand
TCCATCTTTTGGAAGATAATGTGGAATATGAACTTTCGCATCGTATTTCCCTTTGTTCTTCAGTTTCAGTAATTCAAAGAACGATTGAAAATCCGAAGCCACTTTCTTAATGATCTGTTCTGCCATATTGGAATTCAGGATCTTATAATTCTCTGAGTTTTTCAACAAGTGATAATTCTGATTATAAGAAAGATACTTTCCTGTATTGAAAAAATGCTGACGAACATTATAGAGAGCTTCATTCTTAAGATTCTTGGCAACATGAGAAAGCTCACGAAGTATCTCATATTCTTCTTTAGAAAGATGATTCAGCTGCTGTTTGATAGTCAGATACATGGTCTTCTCCTTTCTAGAATATACATACATTTATATATACGATTCTAAATTAAGAATCTCACACATACTGACATTATTTATGTCATTAACTAAAACAAGAGTTCTAAAAAACTACGCATTCATCTCCAGCTTATAGAAGCTGGAGTATTCTGCTGTTTTAAGATAAAATCTGATAAATATAAATCATGTTTCATAGCCAATTCAAAAATCTGTTTTTGAGCAATCTGCGTCGGTTTTGCCTTTGAATTCTCCCAACGATTGACTGTAATGGAAGAAACGCCTATTTCTTTCGCAAATTCTTCCTGACTCATTAATAATTTTTTTCTAATCGTTCTAATTAATCCTTGCAAGAGAATCACATTCTTATCATCTGATATATTTCTTATTATATTTTGTTAAGTTCTTAGACAAACGAAAAGGCCAGCAAAAGCTGACCTAATGGATTGAATTAATCTAAATCTTCACCATTACTTTGGATACATTTTTTGTACCAGTGGTAAGAATCTTTTAAGTAACGTTTTCCAGTTCCGTTTCCTAAGTCATCTAAATCAACGTAGATTTGACCATAACGTTTTGCACGTTCTCCTTCACCATTCGATACCATATCAACACATCCCCAATATAAGTATCCCATTAGAGGAATTCCGTCAAATTCTACGGCATCACGCATAGATTGAATATTGGCACGCATGTAGTCGATACGATAATCATCGTGTACAGTTCCGTCTTCAAATTTATCGTTCCATCCAATACCGTTTTCTACACACCATAAATCACAGTGGTAACGATCGTAGAATGTATTTAATGTGATACGTAAACATTGAGGGTCAGTTGCCCATCCCCAAGCGTTCGTTTTTAAGTAAGGGTTACGAACCATTTGCATAGCTCCACCATTACCTCCAGCTCCGCCTTCGGCTTCTTCACCATGAACAGTTAATGTGTGAGAACCATATGTAGAGAATGATAAGAAGTCACAAGTACCTTCTTTAATGATTTCCCAGTCTCCTTCTTGAGCAGGAATCACAATTCCTTCTCTTTCGTATTCTTTTAATTTGTAGTTTGGATAACGTCCTAACATTTGTACATCCGAATATACTAAAGTTTTATTTTGCCATTGTTGTGCTAATAATTGGTCAGCAGGATCTGGTGTTAAACCATATGTTGGTCCATACGCTAACATCATACCAATTTTTAATTCTGGATAGTCTTTGTGCGCAGCAATAACTGTTTTTGCCGAAGCTAAGAATTGGTGGAATGCACCATTGGCAATATTTTGAGGATCGGCATGAATAATACCAGCTGTTACATATGGAGCGGCTTCAATTAAGTTGATTTCGTTGAATGTTAAGTAGTATTTTACTAATCCATCAAATTCTTTGAAACAAGTTGTTGCATATTTAACATACATATCCACTAATTCACGAGAATCCCAACCGTTATAACGTTGTGCTAATGCTAGTGGGTTTTCATAGTGTTCTAAAGTAACCAATGGTTCGATTCCATATTTTTTACATTCTGTAAATACATCTTTGTAAAAATCAATTCCTTCTTGGTTAGGTGTTTCATCATCTCCATTAGGGAAAATACGAGACCATTTTACTGAGAAACGTAAACAGTTGAATCCTTCTTCTGCACAAAGACGAATATCTTCTTTATACCAGTGATAGAAGTCAGATCCTAAGTGTGAAGGATAGTAATATTTTTCATCGTTCAATTCTACTGGAATAGCTCCTTCTGGTAAGTGTCTTTCTGGCGAACCAAAACATAATGGTGTAGAACCAGTTGTTCCATCTGGTTTTTGCCAAGTTACTTGACGACGAACTGTATGTGAACCGTTTGTCATAACATCCGCAGTTGATAATCCAGCTCCACCTTCGCGAGCTCCACCTTCGTATTGGTTAGCAGCAGTTGCTCCACCCCAAAGGAAGTCTTTTGAAAATCTTGTCATTTTAATACTCCTTTTATAATACTCTTGTATAATTATATCGCAAAATGGACAAAATTTCCTCTCGTTTTCTGAAAAAGAATTCGTTATAATAAGTGTTGCTCAATACAAATAGAAAAGGAGTTTTGTGTTATGCGCGTTATTGCAGGAAAAGCCAAAGGCAAGAAATTATTAGCCCCTGAAGGTTTACATACAAGACCAGTGACCGATCAAATCAAACAAGCGATTTTCAACAGCTGGCAATTTAAAGTCCCAGGATCCAATTTCTTAGATTTATTTTCGGGTTCCGGAAGCATGGGTGTGGAAGCCATTAGTCGTGGTGCGAAAAAAACGACGATGGTAGACAACGACCGTAATGCGGTAAATATCATCCGTACAAATCTTCAAAATTGCCATTTTGAAAAATCTTCATACAATTTGTTGCAGGCGGATGTATTTAAAGTCATTGAACAAATGGAAAATAAAAAGGAACAATTTGACATTATCTATTTAGATCCTCCATATACAGTGGATGAGATTTTTAATCCCGTTATGGAAGCCATTGGAAATACGCACATTTTAAAAGAAGATGGAATATTGGCTATTCGTACAAAAAAAGAAAAGGATATGGCCGATACGTATGGAAATTTGGAAAAGGTTCGTATGAAAAAATACGGCATTTCTATGGTTCATTATTACGAAAATAGAGTGGAAACTGAATCATAATTCAGAATTCCACTCTTTTTTGTTTAGGAAACAATTTACGAGTAATCGCTCCAATAATCATTTCTTCAAACGAAATTAAAAATATGAAACAAACAATAAACATTAAGAATTTCGCTAACCATCCATAAAGATCTATTTCACCAATCAATTTGCTGACAGCTAAACAATTCACAGGTAAGGCCTCTACAAACAAAACCAGAAATACCCAGATATTCTCATATCCTTTTGCTTGTTCAATCGAACTTAAGAAAAAAGGAATGGTAAACAATAGTAGAAAAGGCAAAAATATCGCATCAAACCCCACCGTTACCACAATCATAAACAATAATAATCCAGGATAAAAGGCACTCTTTCGCATTAGAATCCCCCCATAAACAATAATATATATAAAGCTGGATAGAATATTTGAAAAGAAAGAAGGGCAAGAATATTAATTAAAGCGACACTTCCCGAAATTCCATTTTGTGCAAGAAATTCACGTTTCTTCTCGCTGTTAGTAAACAAAGTAACCAAGGTATCTAGCATGCTCACTTTTTGATCAAAAATCAAATATTGGGCTGCCTTCATACCATCAAGTCCATATGCCATTGTCGTATTAAGAATCGCAAAGACAATATTTGCCAAAGCAGCCGTTTCAAAAGCGGAGCTAAAAATCGATTCCACACTAGCAAAAAGAAACAAGATACCCGCATACAATAAATTCATTTTTACACCCGTTGCCAGAATACGAAGCTCTTTTTTTGTCGAAATATGTTGGGTATCAATCAGCGTATACATAAAAGGAACAAAACCAAAAAGGCCAACACCAACTTCGTACACTCTTTTCTTATTGGCATAAGCGGAAATGACATGCCCTAGTTCGTGAAGTAATCCCCCAATAATAAATCCTAATAAAATTCCAAGTATAGTCATAAAAGGAGATCTCGTATAAGAGAAACCACGATATTTCCAAACTAAAATACCAATTAAAAAAAGTGGAACCCAAAATACTTTAATTAAAGTTTCTAAGCTTTTTCCATAGTATGTCAACAGATTGCGCCGATTAGGAATCCACATGGTAATCATATAAAGAGGAAACGTTTCAACACGGTAATTATTGTCTCGAATCCAACCTTCGTCTAACATTTTATCCATCGCTTCATCAATATTTTTTTTATTTTTTACATTGATTTGCGAAAAAATCTTTGCGGGTAGCGTTTTACCATCAAATTTTTCTAAGAAATCCACAAATTGTTTTGAAACAACTTTTCGACTTCCATCAAATCCATTATAAACGATATACTGATTTGAATTCTTTTTTGTAAATTCTAAACAGTTATTTAATATTGGATATCTCATTCTAACAACACTCCCTTAGTATTATTTTACGTGAATTGCCCAAAAAAGCAAAAAAAAGATGAAATAAATCATCTTTTTATCGATATGGACCAAAACTTCCAAATGGAGGTGTTTCTACACTCCATTCGTATTCTTTTGTTTCAATTCGATTTTTAAAAAACTTTTCAAAAAATGTGTTGGACATCGGTTGAAAATCCGCAAATACAATCTTCTTAATCACTTCGAACACATAATGAACAACACCATCTATTTCTGTACAATCTATGATCTGACATAAATATTGATTATTGCAGTTCTCGTCGTATTCTTTATCCAAAAAGACATTAATTCTAGCTTCTGCATGCACACCAAATAAGGAAATGTGATTTCCTTTGCTTAAATTCGAGCACATCGGATCGTTTTTTCCAACTTTTAAAGAAATTATACCGTCTTCGATCCAATTTAGCGCTTCCAACACAAAATTTGTACTCCCAGTTTCAAGTACAAATACATTGTTTTCCTTCATCTTTTATTATCTCCTAAATCTTAGTACGATTATATAACGAATAACAGATTTACAACAAGGAAAAAATGTTCAAGAAACAAGAAAATGTTGAAATTGACAAATCCTAGTTTTCCAATAGAAAAAAGAGCCCATTAGTGGGCCCCTACACGTAACATTACGGTTCTAAAGGTACGAACCAATAAAGTGATATCCAACCACATAGACCAGTTGTGCGAATAATAGTCATCCAACTCTAAACGTTCTTCAAAAGATACTTCACTACGACCATGTGTTTGCCACATACCCGTAATTCCAGGTTTTGTCAGAATGATACGATCGTAATACACACCCATATCTTCTTTTTCACGAGGAAGATAGGGTCTTGGTCCAATCAATGACATTTGTCCAAAAAGAACATTGATAAATTGTGGGAATTCGTCCAAAGACGTTCTTCGTAAAAAATCACCGACTTCTGTGATACGAGGGTCATTTTCCAATTTTTTGAACGTTTCATATTCTTCTTTGATTTTTGGATCTTTTTCCATCAACTCTTCCAATTTCTGCTCAGCATTCATCACCATTGTTCGATATTTGTAGATTTTAAATAATTTCCCATCTCGCCCAATTCTTTCTTGTGTAAAGAAAATTGGCCCTTCTTCGCCCGCTTTCTTGTTCTTATAATACACATAAGCCGTCAATGGAATAAGAAGCAAACAACCTACAATTGCTGCACCAATATCTAATAAACGTTTAAAAGAACGGTCAAACAAAGACATACGTTTTTCTTCACTCGTACTAATCACAATGGTTCCATCGAAATCATCAATCTTCGTATTAAAGTTTACCGAATGGTTAATTTGTGGTAAGAATTTAACTTCGTTGACAATCATGCTGACCTGATGCATCCAACGTTTCAACGTACTATTTGGAATGGATGGAATCGCAAAAATGACTGTATCAATTTCATGTTCGACTAAGAACTCTTCTGCTTGTTCAATATCAATCACATCTTCGGTAATAACCGGATCTTCTTTAATCAACAATTGGGAATTCATGTCCACGCAAGCTACCACTTCCATTGTAGAAAAACGATTGGTTACAATAGTTTGTACCAAGGAGGCTGCTGCTTCCCCAGTTCCAAAAATAACCACTTTTTTCTTAATCCATTTTCGAAACCAGATGCGTGTATAACGAGCCAATAAAACATCCACCACATAACTGATACAAACAATGATGAATAATTGAAACAATTGTTCACCAGTATACTGATAAGCAATCACAAACGAAATCACATAGAACCAGGCATGAGAGAACGTAATACGTTTTAGCTCATCCCAGAATAGTAGCGATTTACCTTGAAAACGACCAGCCAAGAACTGCATCATCACAAATACCACGATCAAACGTTTCGCAAACCAATATGCCCAAGTTGGCATACTCATCAAGATTAATACGAAACAAACCGTATCCAATATACAATTTATTACTCCTATTTTTGTCATATAAAATACCTCAATTTAGGGAGAATAAAATTCACCGAAGAAAAGTATAGCACAGTCCTTTTTAAAATACAAAAAACGTTTTGAAACCTACAATACTATAAGCTTTTCAAAACGTCATATGTACAAGAAAAGGCATCGTCCAGAAAATTATTTGAAATATAACGATATACCTTTACATGTTTAGAAAGCTGTTCAACTAGTCTTAACGTCTTTCTTAAACCCAAACGATTCTTCGGACGATAAATCTGTTCTAATAGGAATGGAACCCGAGAAGTAAAACGAATTTCTTCCATACGATTCTTTTCTCCTCTTTCCAAAATCACAATGGCTTTTAAAGGTACACAACAATTGGTATTCATTCTTTCTTTTCCTGACCAAGGTGTCCCATAAGCAAGCACTTGATTGCCCTCCACTTTCAATAATGGCTTATCCCCATTGACGACAAAAGCCGAAGGACAATTTTGTAGCCATAAATTTGTATGTGTTGTCTTACCAGTTCCTGAAGGAGCAGTAAACATAAACGCGTGTTTCCTATCCGAAGCAAGCACCGACCCATGCATCATAAATGTGGAATAATCCAGCATCTTTTCAATAATTTGCCGATAAATGGATACGGTTTCCAAATAACTATCTGGAAATGGTAAGTGGTCTTTTTCCTGGTCAATCAAATCTTGAGTGCTGATGACTTCAAAATCCACTTTCTCGTCCTCTACATAATATCCTTTACACATCTCGTATACTTCATCATAAAGCGAGTGTATTCTTATTGTTTTATTTGCCAATTCTATAGTAAATTTCATGAAAGAAGTATAACAGAAAAAAAGAGCCGATTCTATGTAGAATAGAACTCTTTCTTTATCTTTTATTCCCCATCCAATGGATTTTCCATGCATGGGCACCATCAGATGATAGTCCCCAATTAGTCGTCGATAGACTTTCCTTTATTTCCGTTGTTCATACTGTTTCCACCATGACAACCACCAGTGTGTCCACCATTTTCACTATTACCGAAGTTAATGTTTCCTTGGCTATTTTTACATTGGCTTCTTTGGTTTGTATCGTTATTTCCAGCAAATGGCATTACAAATAATTCAGGTGCTTCCATAAACGCATTTGGATCTTCCATTACTGGTTCTGATGGAATGTTGAAATTTTCTTCCATGCTAAATACCTCCTTAGATATAAATAGAATATCGAAATCTCTCTTATATTACAATAACATTTTTTCTTTTTGCTTATATCATGTCATTTTTTGTAGAATTTAACGATTTTACCAACATATTTACATACTCTTTTTTCTTGAATTCTACCACTTCGTCTTCACAACTCCCCGGAATCGAACAATGTGCCAAACTTACACAGCTTGGATATAGAGGACAAGTCACACATTTTGGATATTCTTTTGTTTCTTTCCAATATTTGACTCTTTCTAAATCCGTAATCCCTTCCTCAATCGTCCCCACAGTTTTCTCTTCAAAATAATGTTCGCATTTTCCCAATAAACCAGAAGGAGAAATCACAATGGCATTGTCATTATCCGCCATACACTGTCCACGCATCAAACCAGGTAATGTATTCGTAGGCGTATGCAAGCCATATTCTTCCAAAAGAGCTTCTAATTTTCTTCGAATATAGAAAAGCTGTACATAATCTTGTTGCGAGTGCGAAATCGGATTAAAACCTACATCGCCATAAATGGCGGCAACATAGGCTGAACAATTCTTTTGTCCCCCAAAACGATTTCCCAGTTCATGGATTAAGGAAGTGATTTCCTTTTCATTATAAAAGCTAATATTTAAACGAATGGCGATACGAATGTTTAAATCCAGGCAAGCTTGAATATTGTTCAGTACTTTCTGATACGGATTTTCTTTAGCGCCCACATAATTTTTCACTTCGTTATATACCTTTTCTCGACCATCTAAAGTAATCTGAATTTCGCGCATATTCCAATGGGGTTCTAGTTTTTCTAAAAAATAGCCATTCGAAATCATATTCGAAATATAAGGTATCTCTTTTTCTTTCAAGCGAGTACAAATGGTAGAAATGATTGGCGAAGCTAATAGTGGTTCTCCCCCAAACCAGTTTAAATGAATGGTTTTCTCTTTCATTCGATTTTCTTCAATAAAACGAATGACCTTTTCCACCATTTCCTCATTCATAGTTTCAAATTTACAACCAGCTTCGTAACAATAGAAGCAACGTGCGTTACAAGATGTCGTAGGAAGAATTTTAAAATGTTCAAATCCTTTTTTTCGATTAAAACGATCGACGATAACGCGCATTTGTTGTACAGATTTGTGTTCGTCAAAATCTTCGGGTACTAAGAAATGCGCTTCAATCAAATCTTTTATCTTCTCATTATACATACATGGTAAAGAAGAAATCATAGAGCTTTCTTCAATCGAAAGTTCTACCATTTGAGAAGTCACTACATTATACAAATATACCCTATCCTCTTGTACGAAAGAAAGAACATAGTGCATCAAACGATACGTAACATTCTTTATTTTTCCTTTTTTCCAAATATGTTCAATTTGTTCATTGGCTCTTACTATCGTTTTCATTCGACTAAATATCCTTCTTTTTTTAAGGAATCCACAAATTGTTGCACAAAAGAGACTATTTGTTCTTTCGGATTCTTATACATTTTTGACAACGTTTCGACAATTTCCTCAATGGATGTTTCTTCCATCAAACATTCAAAAATTATGTTTCCTGTTTGATTAAATTGTAAAATTTGTTCAGCCTCATATTCTACAGGAACATAGAATTTTTGATCTTCCAACTCTAATATTTCGTACGAAAATTTCAATTTCATAAAGACTCCTTTATATAACTTGGTGCGATAACCATCTTTTAGAATAGAATCGCCATCCAAAAACAATGGCTCGAACTGTCCAATCTGTAAACATCGCAATCCAAACACCCATTGGACCAAAATGGAAGTAACGACATAAAACGATACATAAGATAACTCGACATAACCACATAATACACATGCTGGAAATCATAGAGAATTTCACATCCCCAGCAGCACGCATTCCATAGGCAGGCACAAACGCAATAGTCCACATGATTGGTTTAACAATCGTAATTGCAAAGACCATTTCCATACACAATTTAGCCGCTTCTTTTTCCATACCACCAAGAATTGTAACAGGTTTGGCTATTAAATAGACAAGAATACAACTGATAACACAGATGACTTCCGCAACAACAGTCATCTTTTTAATATAATATACCGCTTCTTCTTTTTTTCCAGCCCCTAAACATTGTCCAACAACAGTCATCATACCAATTCCTACGGCTAAAGCAGCCATACCATTTAAGTTTTCTAAAATATTGGTCATCGCTTGCGCAGCAATCGCAATAGTTCCCAACGTGGAAACCGTTGATTGGATCGCTAGTTTTCCAAATTGGAACATACTATTTTCAATACCCGAAGGAATTCCTAGCTTTAAGATACGAACAATCAATGTTTTGTTTGGACGAATCGAAAAATAATCACGAACATTGACCGCATAATCTTCACTTCGTAATGCGATCATAATGATAACAGCTAAGATTACACGAGAAAACAAGGTCGCAATCGCAGCACCAGCAATCCCCCATTTCACAATAAAAATTAAAAAATAGTTCCCTACTACATTGATCACATTGGATAAAACGGAAATCAATAATGGAAGTTTTGTATTTCTTTGGGCTCTAAAAATAGAAGATCCTGCATTATATAGCGCTAAGAATGGAAAAGATAGAGCGGTATAAAAGAAATAAGTCATAGCTCCATCCATTACTTCTTGTTCCACACTACCAAATATAATCGACAACAAGCCTTGTCTAAATACTAAGCAGAAGATGGATAGTGCAACCGAAATAACAGTCACACAAAGAACAATCTGACGAGCTGCCTCGTTCGCTTTTTTAACATTTTCGCTTCCAATATATTGACTCACCACAATGGTTCCTCCGGTAGCCAATGCCGCAAGAGCCATTAAGACCAAAATATTAATCGAATCGACTAAGGATACCGCGGAAATAGCAGCACTACTAATATTCGATACCATGACGGTATCAATCATTCCCATTAATGAAGTCAACAATTGTTCCAAGATCAAAGGAACTAACAAATATACTAAATCTCTATTTGAAAACATACTTTTCTCCTCTTAAATCTTTTGTCATTGTACTCACATTTTTCGTCTCTTTCAAGAGAATAAAAAGAATCTACAAGTGTGTAGATCCTTATTCAAAATAACTATTTAAAGGATTTCCATGCATATCCAAAACAGTCACCATAGTTGTTCCTTCATTCTTAATTTTAAAACGAACCGTGATGGTTTGATCGGCATTTGTTTTCACAGAAATGTTTTCAACATCTGCCTCGGTTAATCCTGCATTATTCAAAGCCGCTTGTTTTGCTCCTTTTTCAGCTTCGCTTAATACCGGTGCTTCCACTTTTGGTTCGTCCGTTTTTTCTACATTTCGAGAGCGAATCAATCCAGAGGAGCTGACTTTAAATGTATATTTTTTATTTTTATAATCAAAATGAATCAAGTATCCATCTTTTTCTTGAATATCAATATTTGAAACATCTTTTTCCTTGACTCCCACTTCGTCCAAACAAACAATTAACGCATTTTCTTTAGGAACTTCAATCGTTTTTGGCGAACATGCACTACATAAGAAAGTTAACATTACACACGCAAAACAGCGAATCCATTTGTTTCTAAGCATCTTCTCCATATCCATACCCATAACCATATCCATAT